>JBEEMZ010000086.1:0-18154 GCA_041192405.1 Bacteroidota bacterium
ATTTTTGCATATTCTGATAATTTCATCCCGCAAAGATAGGAAAGATTTGATATTATCCGACTATATTTGACTATATTTTTGTTAAATCTTCATGATACCCTATTTTTTTTGGTCGTATTAAAAAATTAGGGTATCAAGGGAATAAAAATGGGACACCGATTTATAAAAAAGATTCGTTTGGACAATTTCTAAAAAATGAACGGAATGAAGTGATTTTGGATGAAGATTTTAGCGAAATTGTGCAACAATATAAAATGTTTTTGAAAGGTCAAAATATCAATACAACTCATTCATTTTCAATGAATTATAATGAGTTGAATGGGCGTTTTGATTATGATTTTTATGCACCAGAAAATCGTAAATTATTTGATAAAATTGCAGATAAAAATACAGTTCGATTGGGTGATATTTGTGAAATTGTTCGAGCAAAAAGCAAGAAATTAAAAGACCCAAATTTAACGGTTGAGTATATTGAATTATCCGATATTAACACACATTCTTTTGAAATTATCAATTCAATGACTTATCAAGTGCATGAATTGCCGAGTCGAGCAAGTTATGAATTGCAGCAAGACGATATAATGACTGCAATTGCAGGGAATTCTGTCGGAACGCGCAAGCATGCAACTGCGCTCGTGACAGAACATTTTGCAGGTGCGATTTGTACAAATGGTTTTAGAATTTTCCGAAATTACAAAATAGATAAACATTTTTTGTTGCATTTTTTGAAATCAGAAGCGTTTTTAAAACAAATGTTTATGTATCGGACAGGTGCGGCGATTCCAAATGTGTCTGATACGGATTTGGCGAATATCATCCTTTCGCTTCCAAGCGAGGAACGCCAAAAATATATTAGCCAAAAAGTAAAAAAATCATTTGAATTGCGGCAGGCGAGTAAAATGGAATTAGAAAGTATTGAAAATGAATAAAGTGTTTTTTTGATTCAAAAAAGTAAAAAAAATAGCTGCTTTTAAAAATTTTCCTATACTTGGATTTGAGGTACTTACCAATGATTTTTTAACCTTCAATCATCAAATTGGAAAAGCCCTTATTGAAAATAAAGCGACAAAACTTGATAAATCAGATTTAAATTTTTTGTTGAGTGAAAATAAAGATTTAAATCAATATCGTTTAATGACGGATACTTATACAGATTTGTTTTTTGAAAAATCAGAAGCTATTTTTGTTGATAATTTAAGGGCAAATATGGAACATTTAGAAGATGATTTTAAAAAAGCATTGACTTTTTCCATCATTAATAGAGCGATGACTCGAAAAGTAACGATGGGTCATTTTGGACATACTCAAGCCTTAACTTATGCTAATGACCCAGCGCGAATTAAAAGAAATCGGAGTTTGATACGTCCTCTCAAAGATATTTTTTTAGAGTTACTGCCTAAATATAATGCTGCCATTTTTGATAATAAAAAAGATAATAAAAGTTATAATGCGAATGTATTAGACGTGTTGCCTCAATTTTCAGCGATTGATTTAGTTTATTTTGACCCGCCTTATTGTGATAGTCATGCTGATTATCAGAGTTTTTATCATTTATTAGAAACTTATACCGTTTACTGGAAGGATAAGCAATTTATTAACAGTATTAAAAGATATGAACCTCAACGATATAGCGGTTTCGATAAAAACAAAACGGTTATTCAATCTTTTGAACAATTGTTTGAAAGTGCGTCTGATATTCCTCATTGGCTCATCAGTTATAATGATAGAAGTTTTCCAAGCATAGAAGAATTGTCTCAAATGGTTCGTAAATATAAAGATGTAACTATTGAGACTAAAACTTATCAGAGTGGTCGGGGTGGAAAAGGCAGCGTTGCAGGGAGCAAAGAGGTGTTACTAATAGGTAAACCTAAAAAACAAGTTGTCTTGATGCCCTTTCTGAAATTAAAAACCAAAAATTAATGATACTCCATGAAGCACAGCAAAATCCCAAGATTTTAGCGACTTGGCTCTATGAAAATCAAGGAGAAATGCGTTTTGGTTCAGAAAACAGGTTGTTTCTTGTTTTGGTAAATACAGACGACTTTAATAATTCATGGAAGTTGAAGCGAAATTTAGAATTATTGAAACCAACGATTCAAAAGTATCTTGATAATTTTAACACAAAGAATGTCAATGATTTGCAAGTAACTTTTGCATATAAAGGAAAGATTCAAATATTTAAAGCGTTGACAGACATATTATTTGTGGTAAAATAAAAAATTTTAATACAAATTTTGCCAAGCATTTTCTAAAGCGTAATAATGAATCGTATTGCTATAACTTTCATAAGTTATTTGAAAAATCTTGTCAAAGCTGATGTTTTGAAAAAATTGTATAATTGTGTTCAAATTTTTTTTTTAATTTTTTTCAAAAAAAGTGAAAAAAAATTTGGTGGTATGGTAAAAAACGATTTATCTTTGCAGCGCGAAACGAAACAATCGCATTGTAGCGTTTCAAATGTAGGTCTTGTAGCTCAATTGGATAGAGTATCTGACTACGGATCAGAAGGTTTCAGGTTCGACTCCTGACAAGATCACTACCAAAAATAAGAGTTTCGGTCATCCGATGGTTGATGCCGAAACTTTTATTCTAAATAGGAAGTAAGTTTTCAATTTGTAACGATAGAATAACTCAACCCAAGTTGAATATTTGAGTTAAGTTATATCACAAATATTAAAAATATCATGTCTAAAGTTTGTGAATTAACAGGCAAACGCCCCGTAGTGGGCAATAAAGTATCGCACTCAAATCGCAAAACTAAACGTCGTTTTGAGCCGAATTTGAAAGATAAGAAATTTTACGTGCCAGAAACAGATGAGTGGGTTACATTACGCGTCTCAATGTCTGCATTGCGCACCGTGAGCAAGATGGGTTTGTTTACCTACCTTAATAAAATGGCGAAAAAAGCTCGCAATTAGTTCAAAAAAATCAAGATAACCATACATCATGGCAAAGAAAAGCAAAGGTAATCGTATTCAGGTGATTTTGGAATGTACTGAACATAAAGCATCTGGTCAACCAGGTACTTCTCGTTATGTAACGGAAAAAAATAGAAAAAATACACCTGCTCGTTTAGAATTGAAAAAATTTAACCCCGTTTTGAAAAAAATGACGGTTCACCGCGAAATTAAATAATTTTATCAGTCATGGCTAAGAAAGTTTCTAAAAACGCGAAAGTTGCTCAACGGGCTGCGAATGCAGGTTCTGGTAAGGATCATGTGCGCGTCATCAAGAGCGTCAAAGACCCTGTGACGGGTTCTTACTCTTTCAAAGAGCAAATCCTGCATAAAGACAAGGTGAAAGAATTTTTCGCCGACAAAAAGTAAGAATTGCCCTGTCAACGATATTGTCGCTACCGAAACCACGTTTTCGGAACGGTAATGTCGTTGTCGTATTTTATATATCATGCTCAAAAGAGGCTTTTTCTTTTTTCTATCGGGAAAGAAAAAGCCTTTTCTATTGACTTAAAATCTATTCGACATGAGTTTTTTCAAACGTTTTTTTAATCGAGAGAAAGAAGCTGACCTTGATAAAGGTTTAGAAAAAACCAAAGAAGGCTTTTTTTCTAAAATTTCCCGCGCCGTTGTCGGCAAAACCAAAGTGGATGAAGAAGTTTTAGATGAACTTGAAAATGGGTTAATCGCTTCGGATGTAGGTTTGGACACCACTGTTAAAATTATTAAACGCATCGAAGACCGCGTTGCGCGTGATAAATACGTGAATACCAATGAGTTAGATTTTATCCTCCGCGATGAAATCGTTCAAATGTTGGCAGAAAATAATACAGAAGAATCTTTTGATTTTGATATTCCTGCGGTCGGGCAACCTTATGTGATGCTTGTTGTGGGTGTGAACGGTGTTGGAAAGACCACCACAATTGGCAAATTGGCGTATCAATTTAAGAAAAAAGGTTATAGTGTGGTCATTGGCGCGGGCGATACGTTTCGGGCGGCGGCTGTGGATCAATTGGAAATCTGGGCGAAACGAGTTGGTTGTGCGTTTTTCAGCAAGGGCATGAAAGCAGATCCTGCGGCGGTCGCGTTTGAAGCCGTACAATATGGGGTGAAAAATAAATGTGACGTTGTAATAATTGATACAGCGGGTCGTTTGCACAATAAAGTTGGGTTGATGAACGAATTAGGCAAAATTAGACGGTCGGCAAATAAGAGTTTATTTACTGCGCCACATGATGTGATGTTGGTTTTGGATGCTTCGACAGGGCAAAATGCGATTGAACAATGTAAACAATTTACGGAAGTGACGGATGTGAGTTGTCTCGCGCTGACGAAATTGGACGGAACGGCAAAAGGTGGTGTTGTGATTGGGATTAGTGACCAATTTAAAATCCCGATTAAATATATAGGGGTCGGTGAAGCCATTGATAAATTACAGATTTTTAATAAAAAAGCGTTTGTTGAATCGTTGTTTAAGAAATGATAAATTGTAAGTCATTGATTATCAATGAAAAACAAAAGGTGCAGGAGATTAAATTTCTTTTGCACCTTTTTTGTGTTTTTAGCCAAGATAGAAAATTAATTCATCATTAAAATTAAAACAATAATTTTAAACTTTATTGAAATAATTATTGTTGAATTAAATAAATTAATTAACAATTTGTTGTTTATTGCACTTTTTCGTATGAAAAAATGTAATAAACAACACTTTTTCATACGAAAAAATGTAAGTAGTGCATGAAGCCCTAAACAATTAGGTAAAAAAAAGACCTTCCAGAGAGCGCTAAATTTGATTTTTGATTTTTTTTGCAAAAAAAAATCAAAAATCAAATTTAGCGCTCTCTACCCCCTTTTTTTTGGCGAAATATTTCCCTAATTAAATAGGGCTTCATGCAGTAGTCACTTTTTTAAACAAAAAATGGTAATTAGTGCATGAAGCCACCAATAAATAGGGAAACTGTCAGAATCAAGATTTTCAGGATTTTAGGATTTTCAAGAGGTATTTCCCTTAGAAGAATCTTCAAAATCCTAAAATCCTGAAAATCTTGATTCCGACAGTTACCTATCTATTTCAGGCTTATTGCACTCGCATCTTGCTATTTGCTAATGTTAAATTCTATGACTTAATTTAAAAAAAAACAAAAATAATCAAATGATACATTACTCTTATTTATTGTTGTATATTTGCAACGCTCATACGAAATCGTATGAAAAGCGTTTTTTACAACTCAAACAACATTTATTTAGCGAATTATGTTAATTCCTCCAATACAAAAAATTTATTTTGGTAGCCCTGGAACAGGTAAAAGTTATAAAATTAGAAATGAAATTGCCCCAAGTTTAGGCATTTTGCCGAATAGTGGCAATTATATTGCAGCTGTTTTTCACCCAGAATATACTTATGGCGATTTTATGGGCAAATTGATGCCTTACACGAATGATAGCAAAAAAGTTGAATATTCATTTTATTGCGGACATTTTTTAAAAGCATTAGCGCAAGCTTACAAAAATTTTATCCATGCAAAAGACAATCATGACCCACAACATGTTTTATTAATCATTGATGAAATCAATCGAGGCAATTCATCTGCTATTTTCGGGACTGTTTTCCAACTTTTAGATAGAGAATCAGGTGGTCGTTCATCGTATGCTGTCAATATTTCAGATTTGGAATTCAAAGGACTTTTGAAGGAAATGTCATTTGAAATTGAAAATGTTTACGATGAAAATAGGCATCTCAAAAACACCTATTATAAATTCAATCGAATGAATATCTCGAAAGCGCAATATGAACAATATCAAACAATGATTTTTGAAACGGATGCTGAATCCAATTTAGCGCAAGCCCGAAAAATCAGAATTCCGTCGAATTTATCTATTGTGGCAACCATGAATACGTCTGATAATTCGATTTATTTCATGGATAGTGCTTTTAAACGCCGATGGGATTGGGAATTCGTAGATGTTAAAATGGATTATAATACGAATCCTGGTTTACAGAAACGGTATTTGCTTGATAGTCATCAAAAACCTATCAAATGGACTGATTTTATAGATAATCTTAATGCGTTTTTTATTGATAATCACGATTCTGTGCGAAAAATTGAAGATAAACAACTTGGTTACTTTTTCATAAATACAGTGGATGCGAATCATCGGATTCCAGAACAAGCTATCAAAAATAATCTCATGTATTTTGTGTGGGATAATGTTTTCAATATGGATAAGAAACCATTATTTAAGTTGTTGGATGTGAAGGAAAAAAAAGAATTGGTTACTTTCGGACAGTTTACTGCTAAAATTCAAATTTTTATAGATGAAATTTCAAAATATTCCTCAAAAAGTAAATAATGTTTGACCTTAAAAATATAGAATTAATCAAAACGGATGCTCAACGCGCTAATAATTATGATTTTGTGGGGTTGAAACGGGCGCAAAATAGTAAAAAATTAGAATTTTGGTTGCCATTGAATTTTGAGGACTTTCCAGAAAATTTTGAGGAGATAAAAAGATTTTTTTTTAAAATGTATAGCACCCTCAATGTATATGGGCAGCAAAAACGCAAGCAATTTAAAACAAATCATCAAGATAGCTTCTTGAAAACATCAAATTGTAGTTTTAGTTTTAAAAATAAAGATAATGAAGAAGTGCGTTTTTACCAAAAATTAGATGCATTGGATAACATTTTAGATGGATATGATGTTTTAAAAATAGCTGTTTTGGAGCGACAAGAGATGCGTTCAGAACGGATTGATTATTCTAAATTGTACAAATACCTTCATCAAGCCGTTTATTTGGATGATGACGTGCTTTATTTGGAAGCGACGAATCATCCTAAAATGGTATTAACGGCATCAAGCCCTTCAATTATAGAACTTTTTTGTTTTATTTATACAGAAATTAAAACAGAATTGGAAGAAAAGGATACAATTCCAAATAAAGCGTTTGAATTGGCAGCACAATTTAAACAAAAATATCTGCAACCAAACGCTATTTTGTTTGATGAAGCGTATTTTACAGATATATTGCGTATTCTAAGAGAGACTTTGGAAGTAATTAAAACACAAACGGTTTATAAAGACAATGATTTTTGGCATTTTTATGATGCTATTGCAAATTTTCTGAATGGAGAAACCCAGTATGATGCCGAAAATATCTATTTTGGCATTAATCCATTTTATGATGTGTGGGAAGATATATGTAGAAATGTCATTTTGCATAAACATCATCAAATGAATGAATTATTACTTGTAGATGGGCATGAAGACCGTTTTCAATTGCTTAAACCTACTTTTACTTTAAAATTGAATGATGGAAACAAGGAACGAAGGATTCGACCTGATTTAATTCTGGATGTAGGTATTGACGGTTATTCACAAGATGAAATTATGGCTCGTGTTTGTGTTATGGAAATCAGTACACATATAGAGCCAAATGGTCGTAAACATAATAATCAAAAAGTAGTATCATGGCATATAACGGATGATACTATGATACAGCTTTATAGCCGTTCTATAAAGAACCGTTCTCCAAAATTTCGTGTGATATTTGAAGCCGATGTTAATACATTCAAAAAAGACGTTGTAGCAGCGGTTAAAAATAATAAGGATTTAGCTAAATCATTGAATTTATACTGCATACAAATAATTGATTTTAAATATATTTGTTTGCATAATTTGAAAAGCAATAAAATTGCAATGGATATTCAAAAACAACTTTTGTACGAATGGGCGATTCAACAGCAGGATGCGTTTAAAAATTATAAAACAGTCAGTGAATTTTGGGTGCCTTATTATCACAAGGATGACAATGAGTCATTCTATGAAAGTGTAAACAGTGATTTTAAAAAAATAAAATTGAAAAAAATTGATTTTAAGTCATTTCAACAAATATATGTCAACTTATTTAAATAAGGCGCAGGATGCGTTAAGTATTTTTAATCCAATCATTTCGTTAAGTCATGATGGGGGAAATAAATTTATTGATTTGGTCGTAAAAGATTTTTTTAAAGAAAAAGGTGGTATTCAACAATTTGATGTGTTAGATACTACAAAATTAAAAACGGAAAAAGAATTTAAAAGTGATATATCTTTTGTAAATGATTATATTTACAAAATAATTACGTGTTCCATGGCGCGAAAAAACGATAGCCATGAAATTGAATTTAAACCCAAATATGTGGTTACTTTTGACAAATCATTGACTCCTTATCCGTATGAGTACATCAAAAATGGACATTATCAAGTTATTTATTATGGTAAACTGAGTTTAGGCGATAAGCCACTTTTGTACTACATTTTCATCGATTTACAGCAACTTATCCATTACATAAAATCAATTGCCTAATGAATTTGCAAAAACGATGTCCTTTATGTACCTATGTGTTTGCAATTTTAACTACTTTTGTATTTTAAAATTTCTAAAACAATAAAAAAGATGCGTAAAGTAGCGGATATTAAAAATGTTTTAATTATTGGAAGCGGTACGCTTGGTTTGCGAATCGGCTTGCGTTGTGCGCTGGACGGTTATCAAGTGAAAATGTACGACCTTCATCAAAAGCAATTGGATACTGCAACCATTTTTCAAGATAAAATTTTGAAAAATTTGATTAAAGTAAAACAATGTACGGAAGAACAAGCAATTGCCGCTAAATCTCGTCTTAAAACGACAACAGATAGACTATTTGCTGTTGCGGATGCCGATTTAATGAGCGAGTCCGTTACCGAAAACCCTGACCTCAAAAAGAAACTTTATGTTGAATTTGCGCCCCTTTTTGAATCAAAAACGGTGTTGACAACCAATACTTCTTATTTATTGCCGTCTCAATTTGCAACAGAATCGGGTGCGCCCGACCGTTTTTGTGCCTTTCACTTTCACGATGTTTTTCATGCGAATGTGGTGGACGTGATGCCGCACCCGCACACGGCGCGTTGGGTGGTTGATTTATTGATGGATTTTGGCAAAATTATTCATCAAACACCCGTTTTCATCCAAAATGAATCACCTGGATACCTCTATAATGCGATGTTAGTAGCGTTAATTGGGGCGGGTGGCGATTTGAAAGCGCGTGATATTGGCAGTATTCAAGATATTGACCGTTCTTGGATGGGCAATATGAAGACGAATGTTGGTATTTTCGGAATGCTTGACCAAATTGGTTTAGATACTGCATGGCACGTTGTTAGCCCGCGCAAAGATGCGAGAAGTGTTCGTTTTGCAGCCATTTTAAAACAATATGTTGATGAAGGTAAGTTAGGTGTGAAGACAGGGGAGGGTTTTTACAAGTATCCAAATCCCGAATTTAAGAATCCAAACTTCTTATAAAAAAAAAGTTTTAAGAATCGTGATGAAACGATTCTTAAAACTCCAACTAAAACCCCAAAAACTATGTTTTTTATTACACAAGAATTACCATGCTAAGATAAAGGGCTTTTTCAAATAAAAAAAACTTTTATTGGTTTTTTTTATATGAATACCTAAAAATAGTGCTTTTTAGGTATGTAAAAAAAATCAAATTTTAAAAAACCAAATGTTATTGTGTAATATTGATTTTTATAAAATATAATTTTAAGTAATTTGTACCTAAAAATCGCAATCTGGAACGCTTGTCAAGAAGGAAAAAGACTGTTCTTCATAATTCATTTGGCAACAATAAGTCTGTAAACCATTTGTCACCAATAAATAAGGTACTTGCAAAACGAGGTTGTAACGCGCAATTTGTTCAAAAACGGCTTGGTCAATCGGCACTTGCGCCGATTTGCACTCCACTAATAAGTAAGGTTGAATGGCTTTATCATAAATTAAAATGTCACATCGTTTTTGTAATTCATTGATAATCAAGCCTTTTTCAGTGCGCATCTGTTTGAAAGAATATTTTTTTTCGATATTTAAATAATGAAGCATTAATTGGCGCACTAATTCTTCGGGTTGCAAAACCAAATATTTGCGTCGAATCGGGTCATAAATCAAAGTTACGCCGTCTTTTTCTCGTTTAATCTTCAAAAAAGACTTATATTTTAAAAAATCAATATCTAATAACATAATTTATACACAAGATTGGCGAGGTTTAAACCTTGCCAATCTTTATTTTTTATTTGCTTTTAAAACAAATTATTTTAAATAAGCGGCTTTTTCCGCCACATTTTTCAATTGAACTTCAATATTTTCTTTCAAAGTCGTGGCTAAGGACAAGCCAACATAATCAGGCGTAATTGGAAACATTTTATGTTTTCTATCTATTAAAACAGCAACTTCTACTTTTTTCGGCATCACTTGTAGCAACGGTTTAAGCGCGTAAAATACAGTTCGCCCTGTATTTGCCACATCATCCACAATTATAACTGTTTTATTTTCAAGCTGTTGCAACGGCATTTCTATGAAAATTGGATTGCTCAAGGGCGCAGCAGGACTCAACCGAATGCGTGTAAGTGTAATAGGAATCTTGGTTTGCAACGCCAACAATTCATTCATCAACAGTTGTGCGAATTCCAATCCATTATTATTGATGCCTGCTAAAATGATTTCATCCGCATCAAAATTATGTTCTAAAATTTCTATGGTTAACCGTTTTATCTTTTGGTGAATCTGTTTTTCTGTTAAAATTTTCATCTATTTATAATTTTTTGTTTTAAAAATGAAAAGAAATGGCTCTTTTGGGAGCGCAAAAATAATAGGTGTAACCCATATTTTGCCATGAATTGCACGAATTTGCACGAATTAATGTGAATTTGTATTAAATTTTATAAATAATTCGTTCAAATTCGTGCAATTCGTGGCAAAACGATTAAATTTACGTCCATTTTAGTCAAATTTAACCATTTTCATATCCGAACTAATCAATATTTGAACATGGCGCAAGCAATCTTTATCCTACTTTCCATCTATTTGCTCGGCAAAGCATGGAATAATTTTATGAAAGTCCGTCGTAATATATTACTCGGCAAGGAAGAAATCATTGAAGGCAACGCCGATTTGAGGTGGAAAAATGTCTTCCTCATCGCTTTTGGACAAAAGAAAATGTTCAAAAATTGGATTCCTGCCGTATTACATTTGGTGATATACGTTTCATTCGTCATTACTCAAATCGAATTATTAGAAATCTTTACAGACGGCACTTTTGGAGTACACCGCTTTTTTGCGCCATATTTGGGCGTTTTGTATCCAATTATTATCAGTTTTATTGAAATTTTGTCCCTTTTGACACTCTTCGTAACAATAGCCTTCTTCGCAAGACGCTATTTTTTAAAAGTCGAGAGGTTTCAAAAACCAGAATTAGATGGTTTTCCGCGCATTGATGCGGCGTTGATTTTGATATTCGAGATGATTTTAATATTTGCTATTTTCTCTATGAACTGTGCGGATACCGTTTTGCAAGCGAAATACCCAGAAAGTTATCATCATACAGGCTTTTTTGCGATAAGTGGCTGGCTCGGTCCCGCGTTATTTAGCCATTGGGATGGTCATTTATTGGTGTTTTTGGAGCGTTTTGGCTGGTGGTTGCATCTCGGAATGGTCTTCACTTTCCTCAATTATTTGCCGTTTTCCAAACATTTACATATAATATTAGCGTTTCCAAATACTTTTTTCGCTCGTTTGAACCCCAAAGGACAAATGGATAATATGCCCGCGATTATGAATGAAGTGCGCAGTATGATGGGTTTGGAAGTCGAAAATGCAGCAGAGGAGGGCGCAGAAATGCCGATGTTTGGTGCAAAAGATGTCACTTCTTTGAGTTGGAAGAATGTTATGGATGCATATACGTGTACGGAATGTGGGCGGTGCACGGCGGCATGCCCCGCGAATATCACGGGTAAAAAATTGTCACCGCGAAAAATTATGATGGACGTGCGCGATAGGGCAGAGGAAGTCGGCAAAAAATTAGATTCTTGTGATGTGCGTTTGATAAACACAGAAGTTTATACGGAAGGAATGCAATTAACAAAAGATAATTTTGAAGATGGGCGCAGCCTCTTTAATTATATTTCGGGAGAAGAACTTCACGCGTGTACCACTTGTAACGCTTGTGTAGAGGCATGTCCTGTTTTAATCAATCCTTTAGACATTATTTTGCAATTGCGGCGGTATGAAATTCTAACATTATCGGCGGGCCCGAGTGATTGGATGCCCATGTTTACGAGTTTAGAAAATGGGAATGCGGTTTGGCAACTGTCCGATGATAGGGATAAATGGGTTGCTGATGCTATGTAAAAGTATTGTTTTTTAAATGCCGCAGGTTGTCAAAATCTGCGGCATTTTTTTTTGAAAAATAATTGCTAAAAAGCATTGATTTGTTAACGAAATCTTAATATCTTTGCGCAAACGAAACAAGAAACCTCAAAATTTGAAAAACAAACCATATAACAAAACCCTTACAATTAAAATCGCCGTGTTTAGTCTATTATTACAACCGTACCCTAATAAATGGGTAAATCCAAAACGTTGGCAGACAGAAGTATTACTTGGTTTAGTCGTTGTTTTGGTGCTACTCATCTTTAATCCGTCGTTTTTAGAAAGCTGCACGCTCCTCAATCGCGTATTGATTGCGTCTATGCATGGTTCTCTATGCGTATTGAGTTTGTTTTTCTTGCGACGTGTGAGCCTTTTCTTTTTCCCTAAAATCAGCGAAGATGAATTTTGGACGGGTTCTAAAATATTGCTAATCAATGCTTTAGACTTGCTATTCATTGGCGCAACGAATTATTTATTAGCTACCATTTTAGGGAAAATCATTTTATCTTGGCAAACATTTGCTTTTTTTGAAAGTCGAATCATGATGTTAGGCTTCTTGCAATTGACGTTTTGGGATATTTTATTCCAAGTGCTTTTGAGTGAAAAACATCATGAACGGGCGCAACTTCTGAATCATCAACTTCGAAATTTGCCACCCAATTTAGTTTTTTCCAATATGAATAGAGCTAATAAAAGTCCATTAACAGCACAATACGTAATCATTCGAGCTGAAAATCCGAATGAAAACTTTAAATTGTGGCTCGAAAAAGGGTTATTCATACAGACTGAAGGCTCGTTTGTGCGTGTTTCGTATTTGGAAAATAAACAAGTGAAACATGTTTTGATTCGCACGAATCTGAGAAAAGTAATGGAAGATTTACAAAATGCACCACAATATTGTCGTTGCCACATTAATTATTTAGTAAATATGAACAAAATTATGAGCATTACAGGTAACGCACAAGGTTATCAATTAGAATTAGAGAGCGTTTGTCAATTTATTCCAGTGACTTATACGAAGGAAATTGCGCGTAGAACGAACCTTACAACTTCGATTAAAAAATTAGACTTAGTACATGAGTATTGAATCAATGGAACTATTTTTGAAAATACCTCGCATGGTAGTTATATTTTTTTTAATAAAAGTTATTATTTTTTACCGTTTATAATTCATTGAAAGACAATTATTTGGTTCACGATATAAAATTCAAATTTTTATTTTAAATTATAGGTGAAATAAAAATGTTAAAAATAACTTGACAATGCCATTTGTTTCGTTATACATTTGCAGCATAAATGAGTTTTCATCTTAGAGAAAAGTACCTTAACCGTCGTTTGCACACTTAGAGAAAACAATACCGTGAGATACGTACCCTTTTTGTTCACATTGAAATGGAGTTTACAACCTTGTTTTGACCGATTTGTAGCGCATTTACCATGTATTCGCAAGCCTATTTATATCCTGTTGCAATGAGCAGCCTTAATCCCTATTGCCCTATTTTAAGGTTCTATCGTTATGTTTTTTTAACAATTTAAAACAGGAATGACCATGCCAATTGAAATTTTTGAACTTGTCATCAAAGCTGCTGTCAAAAATCCGTTGAAAGAGCGCGGCAAGTCAGACAAAGAAACGCATCGTATGGTGGTAGAACGACCTACTCACGCCTTTACGAGTGCACATGTACAACAAATATTAGATACATTGAAGATTAAAAAAAGACAATTTGTACAGATTTAACGATTGTGAAATGTGGATTTCGGATTTCGGAATGCGTTGATTTTCAATAGTTTGTGAAATTTTAATCTTACATTACCCGCAAAAATATAGATTTTTATGCAGCAAACGCATATCATTCATCGTCAGCGATTGGAGTTGGATTTGCAAAATGAACAAGATGCGTCGCAAGTACAGCGAGATTGGAGTCGTTGGTATCAGAAGCAACTATTGCCGAAATTGGAGAAAAGATTATCAGCATTGATGCCTGCGGATAGATTTTTGAAAATTGATTGTTTAGAAGTAGATTTGGGAGACATTATTGGGCGCAAAACTGATAAATCATTGACGGATCATTGCATTCAAGTTTTTGAAAAAGCATTGATGCAACAATTGGCGGATTGTCATAATGAAGGTTACGTATCGCGGGAAGCGAATGCGATGACAGCGTTTTTGAGTTTTTTGAAAGTAGGTTATCATGCCGAATGGTTGGCGCGATCGCCTAAATTGTTAGAACAAGATATTTTACATGCGTTAAATGCTGATTTTCAGAAATACGAGCATGAAATCCTCCAAGTGTTGAATAGTGGAAAAAGCTGTATTCGGCGATTAGTTTGGCAATTTCCAGACGATTTTTTAGAAAAATTAATATTGAAATTGTTCAAATTCGATTGGATGGATGAATTGACCTTATTTCATCAGCTCGATAGGGCGTATCGGAAGGATCTGTTAGCGGAAATTATTGAATTAGCGGTGTTGGATACGCCCTTATCTGCCAATAAATTATTGATTTCGTTAGAAACGTATTTGGAGCATAATCTACGTGAAAATTATTCAGAATCCGCAATGGTTGAATTGCGGAATGAGATTTTGGGTGGAAAAATATTGCGTTATGATCGTCGCGTAAAGTTGCTGTTACTTGAACAAGATATTTACATTCAAAATGCAGGTTTGGTTTTATTACATCCTTTTTTATTTGAATTGGCGGAGGAACTTAATTGTTTAGAAAATGATGCTTTTCGGAGTAAAACAATGCAATTTAGAGCCATTCACGCCATTCAATGCCTTTGTACGGGCGATTTGAATCCGCCCGAATATGCCTTGATACTCAACAAATTGTTGTGTGGAATGCCTTTACAGCAGCCTATTGAACGCGAATTGCCATTGAGTACGGATGCGATTGAAGTTATCGAAGCGTTATTAGGGGCAATTATAGAGTCGAAACCTGCTTTGGGAAAGATGACTTTGAAACAATTTCGAGTGCATTTTTTGCAACGACGCGGTAAATTAACCCGCAGTTCTGATGGCAATGATTGGTTATTATACGTGGAAAAGAAAGACTCTGACCGTTTGAATACCTATTTTGAATGGGATTATTCGGTTATCAAATTGCCTTGGATGAGTGAAAATCTTTATGTTATTTGGTGATTTTGGAATAAAGATCATAAAAGTGCGTTAAGGTTTTTGACAAGCGCAAAAAAAACGTTAATTTGCGCCTTCTTAGTATTGCAACTGATTACTCCATTTCCTGCTTAAAAAATTATGGCAATTGTAAGATTTAAAGTGTTGACACTCAATGAGTTTCAAAATTGGTTGGCGAATGAACCGATTACACGCACCATAGAAGTGATTCAAAATCATCATACTTGGAAACCTGATTATAAAAGGTTCACAGGCACGAATCATGTTGACCTGTTGGAGGCAATGCACACAGCGCATATTGCGCGTGGGTGGGAGATGATTGGTCAAAATATAACGACTTTTCCTGATGGCAAAATTGGGATTTGCCGTCCTTTCAATCGCATTCCAGCTTGTATTTACAAGGCGAATGAAGGAGATATTTGTATTGAAAACTTAGGAAACTTTGATATTGACGGCGATATAATGACAGTTGAACAACGAGATGCGATTATTGCCTTGAATGCGATGTTGTGTATTAAGTTGGATTTATTTCCGTCTATTGACGAAATTGTTTATCATAATTGGTTCGATGCTGAAACGGGTGAAATGATTGGTAGCCCGAATGCTGCTCAAAAGAGTTGTCCTGGTACTAATTTTTTTGGTGGAAACACCACTGAAGCCGCAGAGGAGTTTTTTTTGCCATTAGTCCGTGCGAAAATTGGGGAGTTGAACACGCCACCGAATCCTAAATTGAATAAAAATAAAATTCTACGTGGTTTGGTGATAAGCAATGATGCTTTGAATGTGCGGGATGCGCCAAATATGACTGGCAAAATTGTAGATAAATTGCAACGTGGTATTCAAGTGGGAATTTATGAGGAGAAAAGTGGCTGGTATCGAGTGGATAGATTATATAACCGTTGGGTTGCTGTTAAGTATATCCGCAAAATTGCGAACACATAGGTACATAGATGACATAGGGGTTTTTATTTGATAATCATGCCTAAAATATTGCAAATCAATGTTTTAGGTTTATCAGTCCTATTTATTCATATTCTATGTCTCTTATGTACCTATCTGTTCGCAAAGGTCATCTTTTTGATACGAGATAGAATGTTTTAAAATTGCCTCTATCGGTACGCCAACCTGTTATCGTTTGAGTGTCTATTGGAATCGTACTATTTTTCCAAATAGGGGCATTATCTTCATCCGTGATAAAAATGCGATATTTAGGATTGTTAAAAGACTTTTCAAAATCGCTCAAGGTCGAATAGGCAATGCTCGCCCGACTTAGATAAACAGGAATGCTTGGTAAGGCATAGTTAAAATCAAAAATTACATGTGGTGCGACATTGAGTTGTTTTGCTTCGAGGATGATTTTTTGAACTACGGTCATAGATAATTGCCGATGCGGTTCAAGGGCGGAGACAACGAGCAGCCATATCGTTGCGTTTAAAGCAAGGCTCATGGTGATAAAAAAAATATTTTGATAAATTTGTATTTGTAATAATTTGATTTGTAATAAATTATATATTCCAATCAAAATAAAAATACTTGCTAACAAACGACTTGCGGGCAACAATTCTACAAACGGCAATTGTTTTTTCAATAAAATTACGGTAATACCTGCTCCAATTTGAATAACGCTTGATAAGCTATTCAAAAAAATGGGTAGTGGTTTGCGTTCTGCAATCATTTTACCGATTGAAAGGGCTAAAACAGGTAATGCTGCGAGTGCATAAGCAGGTAATTTGCTTGGAAGGCATTCATAAAAAATCCATCCACATAGTATCCAATAGAAATTGATTCGATGAAAATCTTTTTCAATGGAATTATCTGATTTTTTAAAATAATGGGCAAAAATATCAAAGACGCTTTTGAAGAAATACGGCAACAAAAGTATGAAATTAAATGCAAAAACGCCAAAATAATATCCAAATGGGCCTGTTTGCCCAAAAACACTGCCCGATGTGCGCTTAAAAATGTACCAATCCAATAACCATTGAATGAAAACTCCGTCATCAGCTATCCACGCAACGCGCCCCCATATAAGCAATGGGATGAACGTTAAAAATAACAGGCATCCTATTTTTAAGGAGCGTAGCTTTTCATGGTCGAAGATAAATTTTAATAAAATGGTGCCGCCAACTGTAATCAAAATAGGTGGGCCCTTCACTAATAAGCCAATGCTAACAATTATCAAAAGTTTAATTAAATAATGTATTCTATTGGTTTTCAAATATAAATGTAATAAAAAATAACTTAATGTGGTGCAAAATAAGAGTGCAGCATCTGTCAAAGCAATTTTGGCAAATACAAGCGGCAAGATAGACAGCATTAAAACGATAGCACTCCATTTTGCAATAGCTTCTGAAAAAAGCCTTCGCCCTAAAAAAAAGATGCTCAAAACCGTTCCTATAATGCACAAACAGGACGGCAAACGGGTTGCAAATTCATTTTCTCCAAATAATTGGTACGCGCAGGCAATCATCCAAAAATGAAAAGGTGTTTTTCGATGCGGTTCACTCCATTCAAAATCGGGCGTTATCCAATTGCCTGTTTTAAGCATGGTGTGTGCGAATCCTGCATAAGCAGATTCATCTTGTTCCCATAAAACAATTTGATTATTTTTGTAGAACAATAAAATCGTGAATAAGAAAAAAGAAACGATTAAAAAACGATTTTTCATCAGCCGTAAATGCGGGTTCAAACAGTTAAAATTTTAATATAAAAAAACTTGCGCCAAATTATCACTTTGTACACTACTGAGTTATTAAAGTTGTAATATGTTTTTTTCCCGCAGATTTCGCAGATTTTTCCGCAGATTTTCGCAGAATAGAGACTCAAAAAGAAAATC
>JBEEMZ010000087.1:0-18073 GCA_041192405.1 Bacteroidota bacterium
GAACATATATAGAGTTCTATATACTTTCCTTATCTTGCATCCGAAATCAAATGAATGATGAACCATTACTTCATCATTCATCATTCATCATTCACCATTCATCATTAAAATGAAAGACACACCTTTTCAAGTGTTCGTCAATGAACGCGAACATGCCGTCACCGCAGCCGAAGCAAATGATTTAGACTTGCTACAAAATGGCGCAAATCAATTTCATATTCTTAAAAATCAAAAAGCGTATAACACTGAAATCGTGTCTGTTGATTATGTCAACAAAACATTTACGTTTAAAATCAACGGCACGATTCATACCGCTTTTATCGGCGATCGTTATGACCGATTGGTGAAAAGCATGGGACTTTCCAAAGCGGGCGCGGCAAAAATGAACGAAATTAAAGCACCAATGCCTGGTTTAGTCTTGGAAATTTCGGTCGTTGTTGGGCAGACGGTGCAAAAAGGCGATAAAGTATTGATTCTGGAAGCCATGAAAATGGAAAATGTTTTAAAAGCATCAGGCGATGGCGTTGTTAAAGCGATTCGAGTTTCCAAAGGCACACCTGTAGAAAAAGGTTATGTGTTGATTGAAATGGAATGAACACCACTTGAAAAATACGTTTCGGAAATGCAAAAATTTCCGAAACGTAAAATTATTTTTAATCATTTGAACTTTTTTGTAACATTTCTTACCCCCCTTCCGTATGTGCTGTTAGACTTATTTTTGACACCGTTTTCCTCCCAAAGATTTCAATTTTTAAAAAAAAAGTTAAAAAAAACGGTTGTCACAATATTAACCTTTTTTTGATATAAATCATTAAAGAATTTTTTTCATATTTGTAACTACCGTGTTCCAAGTATTTTAAATATATACCAAAAAAAAGTCAAAAAAAAAGTCAAAAAAAATGCTTACTTATCGCACAATTATTAGGCATTATTTTTGAACTTTCACCAAAATTACGTAAATTTGGACGAAAAAGAGAGAGATTACACTGTATTCAATCCCATTCCCGAACGACTTATATCATGCAAGCATTAAACGTTATCATTGCCGACGACCACCAGTTGTTCGTTGAAAGTTTGAAATTGCTTTTACAGCAATGTGAAGACTACCGCCTCAATATTCAAGGCGTAGCCTATTCTGGGGAAGAATTATTGGAACTGTTGAAACAAGGCGCGCCCGATTTGCTCTTGTTAGACATTAATATCCCTGCGAAAAATGGCTTGGAAGTATTGACCCTTTCTAAAAAGACGTTGAAAAATACGCGCATCCTCGCTCTAACGATGTATGATGACCCAAAAATCATCAAATCGGCGTTTGATGGCGGCGTGGATGGATACTTGTTAAAGAATTGTGGCAAAGCAGAACTGATGGATGCTATTAGCACGGTTTTGAAAGGAGACGTGTTTGTAGGCAAAGGCGTGAGTTTTGGCAATCATCAGACGAATAATTCCGATTTTGAAGACATTTTTAGAAAGAAATTCAGCCTTACGAAACGCGAATTAGAAGTTTTGCGCCTTATCACACAAGCGCGTAATAACAATTCTATTGCAAAAGAATTATATATCAGCGAACAAACGGCTGCTGTACATCGCAAAAATATTATGCGCAAAATCGGTGTGAATTCAACGGCTCAATTGATTCGCATGGCGTATGACAATCAACTGATCTAACTGATGAATGATGAATGATGAATCGTTTTTCAATATAAATTCGATATAAGTTTCGGAAACCTTCAAGGTTTCCGAAACTTAATTTTGTAATTCATCATTCATCATTCATCATTTTGCTTTCATAAATTGGGCTGCTGCGTCTAATTCTTCGTAAAAATCTTCGCCGTAAGCGCGGATTAATGCCTCTTTCAAAAATTGATAGACGGGTACTTGCTCCTTTTTGCCCAATGAACAGGCTGCTGTACAGATGTCCCATCGGTCGTAATTTAACATTTCGCTGCCCATCGCCTTGCTTTGAGAAACGCGAATCGGGTATAAATGACATGAAATGGGTTTGCGAAATGGAATTTTGCCTTCGCGCCAAGCGAGTTCGATGCCACATTGCGAGATGCCTGCGGATGTCATCGTCATAAAAGCGCATGCTCCACCTTCAACAAGGCTCGTGCCGTAACTTTTCATACCGCGAAAATATTGTGCGGTGCCTTCTGAATCTATTACTTTTTGCCCTGCTTCGGTCAAATACGGACGCACTTCGGGGTAAATTTGTTTCAAAATCGCTAATTCTGCTTTCGTCAACGGTGCGCCAAAATCGCCTTCCCAACAACACGCACCTTTACACGCATTGAGATTACAAACAAATTGTTCTTCAATGAGTTCATCGCTGATGAGCTTGTCTTGTATGATAATCATTTCAAAGTTGCTTTACAATGGTGAAAAAACATGCAAAAGTAGTAAAAAATTGGATTTAAATTTTTTTTAAGTATTCAAAAAAAATGTTCAAATATTACCCTACTCTATACTAAATAATTGATATTTAATACATCTTCAATAAGTGTACCTTGTTGATTTTCATCGCCTTTGATGAGGCTATCTACGCCGCCGTCTATCAAAACGAACTTTTTTGCCTGCTTTTCGGAGTTCGTGATAGATGGGCATGCCGCAAAAAATGTCATAGCCGCCGCCCATGCCGACTAATAAAATGTTTTTTGCCAATAAAAGTTTGTTAAAAATGGGTAAATTCAGCATATTCGTTGGTTATGATTGAATTATAGGGACAGCCATCGTTTTGCTTGAAGTTCAGCGGCTTGCCTTTTTTTAATCGGATGATTATAAACTTTTTGTGCAAACAACAATTATTTTATTTTTTTCATGCCATTGTTGATAGGCATAAGCAATTTCTTGTTGAACCATTTTCGTCAGCCGAACCGAAGAAAAAAGTATAAAATAATCTGCCATATTAAGCCGCGCCATTGTTTCTCGGTCTAAAATCGTTTTAGAATTACTGCGGTCAGGCAACTACATTCTAAACCCATTCACCGCGCCTATCGCATGTAAGCGTAAGGCGAGCGTTTGATCATTGGCAGCATTGCTGTTATAAGAGATAAAAATAGTTGGGTTATTCATAATAAATTCAATTTTTTGAGTTGAAAAAACGATAAAATCAAAATTTTTGGCTGATTTTTAACCAAAAATCAGCCAAAAATTTTGATTTGAGCTAACCCGCTTCTGATACGACTTCCTTCACTTCAGGAATCATGCGCGTCAACATGCCTTCGATACCCGATTTCAAAGTCACGGTCGAAGACGGGCAACCACTGCACGAGCCTTGCAAAATCACATACACGGTGCCTTTATCAAATGCTTTAAATTCAATATTTCCACCATCCATTTCGACCGCAGGTTTGACATACGTATCAATTAATTCTTTAATCCGAACGACTAATTCTGCATCATCGCCATGATATTGTGGAGTCTGCGCCTCAATTGCCGCAAGTGCTTCTGCAAAGCCTTCTTTGACAATTTCGCCATCATTTTCCACATAATTCTTAATGAATTCCTTGATTTTCAACATAATTTCTGCCCAATCATAGTTAAATTCCTTACTAATCGTGACAAAATTGTTGCAAATATACACGCCTTTGACATAAGGTAAGCCAAAAAGTGCCGTTGCTAACGGCGACCATTCGGTTGCCAATTGTGGTTCGCGGAAATCGGCTGTGCCGCGAAACAACATTTTGTTGGTCACGAATTTCAAGGATTCTGGATTCGGAGTTTGCTCCGTGTATAACAAGACGGGGGTTTTTGCCGTAGCTTCCATTTTCTTTTTTTTTGAATGATGAATGATGAATGATGAATTTTATAATCAATTGATAATCAATTGATTATAAAATTTATAAACAACGTTTATAATTGCGCCATCACTGAGTTTTTATTTAGAATGAATCTATCCCAAAGGTAACGCTTTTCAATAAAATAAGTTCACAAATGACAAATGAGGAATTTAAAAAATGCCTCATTTGTCATTTACTAAACGCCAGAATGCTGGGTAGCGGATGCACCGCTCCCAGCAAAACCAGAAACAACAGTTTAAGCTTCCATTGGTTTTTTTAATCTTTGGGTTGCGATGCAAGCAACAGGAACGTTTTTGGAATACGCATGACACATTATTGATAATTGTGTCAGCATTTTCCATACAAAACTGGACAACTTGCGGCAATCATTTTAGGTTAGGTGTGGCGATATATGCAGATATGTAAATCTTTCATATTGGTTAAAAAGTTCGCAAATCATTTGTTCAAAATGTGGTTTTCAAAATCATTTCCCAAAATACCTTCGAGGATTTATTAGAATCCTCGAAAGATTGGGATTGTTTAACATAAGGTTTTTTAGAATAAAATCGTTATCATTATGGTTTCTTGAAGTTCGTTTTCAAGTGGTTTTTTAAACTCTTTACGCAACCATTAACACCAAATAGGTTCAAATTAGTTCCGAAAAAATATTTTTTCACAAAATTTTAACGTTTTTTTTCACATATTCTTAAAATTAAATATATTATTTTAGATGACATGCCAATTTTTATAAATTGTTAACGCAAACGTTTTTTTATTGAAATGGTGGAAACCAATTATCTTTGCAGCGTTTCGCCCCGAATTGCACAAATTTTCGCAAAGCAATTTATTTTTAATTCGTAAAAATAAGTGTAATGCGAGGCAAACTAAATATTTTCAAAATAAAAACAAGCAAATCAATAAAAACCAAAATATAATATGTCTAAAATGGATAAATCAAAATTAACGTCGGAACACGAAATGTCCACGATGAAAACGGATAGATTCCAATTCCATGATTATTACTTAGTGGAGGAACTTTTGGAAGATTATCATCGCATTGCGCGGGAAGCGGTGCGAGATTGGGTCAAGGCGGAAGTCAGCCCGATTATCGAAAATTATGCGCAACGTGCCAAATGTCCAACCAAATTGTTTAAAGGTTTAGCTGAAATTGGGGCTTTTGGACCGAGTATTCCAGGTCAATACGGCGGCGGCGGCATGGATGAAATTGCTTATGGAATCATTATGCAAGAGTTGGAACGCGGCGATTCTGGCATTCGTTCGATGGCATCGGTGCAAGGTTCATTAGTGATGTATCCCATTTATAAATTTGGTTCGGAAGAACAAAGGAGATTATATTTGCCAAAATTGGGTTCTGGCGAAATGATTGGTTGTTTCGGCTTGACCGAACCCGATCATGGTTCGAATCCAAATGGCATGACCACGAATATTCGAGACAATGGAGACCATTATATATTGAATGGTGCGAAAATGTGGATTACCAATTCGCCGATTGCGGATATTGCGGTGGTTTGGGCGAAGGACGAGGCGGGCAAAATTCGCGGGATGATTGTTGAAAAAGGAACGCCAGGTTTTTCCGCGCCTGAAATCCATGATAAATGGTCTTTGCGGGCTTCGATTACGGGAGAATTGGTGTTTCACGACGTGAAAGTGCCGAAAAAAAATATTTTGCCGAATGTTGAAGGGTTGAAAGGCCCGTTAGCGTGTTTGTCGAAAGCGCGTTATGGGATTGCTTGGGGCGCGATTGGGGCGGCATTGGATTGTTATGATTCGGCGTTGCGGTATTCAAAAGAACGGATTCAATTTGGGAAACCATTGGCAGGATTCCAATTGACGCAGAAAAAATTGGCGGAAATGATTACCGAAATCACTAAAGCACAACTTTTAGCATGGCGATTGGGCGTTTTGGCGAATCAAAATCGCGCAACTCCAGCACAAATTTCAATGGCGAAACGAAATAATGTTTTGATGGCATTGGAAGTTGCCCGCGAAGCGCGCCAAATTCATGGCGGCATGGGCATCACATCTGAATATCCGATTATGCGTCACATGATGAATCTTGAAACGGTTTTGACGTATGAAGGCACGCATGACATTCATTTGTTGATTACGGGGATGGATATTACTGGAATTAATGCTTTTTCTTAGGAAACACACAGGGACATCGGACACATAGGTTTTGAAATACCATAGGGACATAGGACACATAAAAAATGTAAAGTGTTGAAAATCAGCATTCTATGTTTCCTATATTCATATGTGTTTCAAAACCCACGTGTCCTACGTACATATGTGTTTCAAAAAAATAACAAAATGTTTATAGAAACTCACGCACATCTCTATGCAGACGCGTTCGACGAAGACCGCGATGCCATGATTCAACGCGCTCAAGCGGCTGGAATCACGGCTATTTATTTGCCCAATGTGGATATGAAAAGCTATCCAAAAATGATTGCATTGGAACAAAAATATCCCAATTATTGCCATGCCATGTCAGGATTACACCCGTGTAGCGTGAAAGAAACCTATTTATCAGAATTAAAATTTGTAGAAAAAACGTTGCATGATAGAAAATTTTGTGCAGTCGGTGAAATTGGCATAGATTTGTATTGGGACAAAACCTTTTTCAAAGAGCAAATTTTCGCCTTTGAACAGCAAATGGATTGGGCGCAAAATGCCCAAATTCCCATTATCATTCATTCTCGCAATTCAACAGCCGAAGTTTTAAACATTTTGCGTCAAAAAAAATCTTATACGCAAGGCGGTATTTTTCATTGTTTTGGTGGTTCGGTTGAGGAGGCAAAAGCGATTATTGATTTAGGATTTCACATGGGCATCGGCGGCGTGTTGACTTATAAAAAATCTGGATTAGATGAAACTTTAAAGCATATCTCATTGGAACACATCGTTTTAGAAACAGATGCGCCATATTTAGCACCTGTTCCCTTCCGTGGCAAACGCAATGAAACCGCGTATTTGACGCATACTGCTCAAAAATTGGCGGCAGTAAAAGGCGTTTCAGTCGAAACGGTCGGTCAAATCACTTCTAAAAATGCACAACATATTTTTAGTAAAATGGGTATTTTGAATGAAGTATTCTAAACATTTTCGGTTTTTATTCCTTTCTTTGATGTATTATAACTCATGTTACGCATTCGTTTTTAAAGACAAAATATTGTTTGGTAAAAGGCGTAGGTTTCGGAAACCTTCAAGGTTTCCGAAACCTATTCTCTCGAAAAACAAAATTATATTTGTCTTAAAAAGTAAGACTGCGTATTTTAACGAACCAACGAATGAACCAACAAACCAACTACTTAATATGTCCAAAATTCAAGATAAAGAACTCGGTTTTGGCACCGTCGAGCAACGACAACGCCGTTTAATGACTAAAGAAGGCAATTATAATTACATTCGTTACGGATTGCCGTTAAACGAAACGTTCCATATCTACCAATTTTTGATAAAAATCAGTTGGAAACGCTTTTTTTTATTGGTTTTGCTCTGGTATTTGGTTGTAAATGTCTTGTTTACAGGATTTTACTACCTCATTTGCCCAAGTCACCTCACAGGAATGGTCTTCAACAGCGAATCGGAACGGTTTATGGAAATCTTTTTTTTCAGTTCCCAAACGCTCACAACAGTTGGTTATGGTCGGATAAATCCGTCAGGCTGGTCGGCGGGCTTGATTTCATCATTGGAATCGTTGTTTGGATTACTGAGTTTCGCTTTGGTGACTGGCTTATTATATGGACGCTTTTCAAAACCGTCGCCCCGCATCAAATTCAGTGAACAAGCCTTAATTGCGCCGTATCGAGATATGAATGCGTTAATGTTGCGCATCGCTAATCAATTGGAAAGCAATATTTTAGATGTTAAAGCACAAATTAATTTGAGTATCAGCGAAAATGGGAGCAGAAAATTCTATACGTTATCGCTTGAAAGAGAATCCGTTGTATTTTTCCCGTCGAATTGGACATTGGTGCATCCGATTGATGCGAATAGTCCATTATATGGTCTTGATGAAGCGGCTTTGCGCCAAGCCGACCCTGAATTTTTAATTTTTATACAAGGTTTTGATGATACGTTTTATCAAAATATTTATGCCAAAAAATCATATACGATGGCAGAAACGTTTTACGGTGGTAAATTCATGAAAATCAATGCTTTAAATGAAGAAGGTTATCCGACCGTAAATTTAGGCGCGCTGAGTGCTTTTGAAAAAGTAACTTTGTAAGGAGTTCCCCGAATGATTCTACGGAGTTAAAAATTCCATTTCGCAAACAGGTTTTTAAACTATTGATTATTAATAGATTATAATTACGTTTCAGGGTGAACCAGCAATTTCCGCTTTGAAATTTTTTGAAATAGGATGCGTATGATTTGAAGTATTTTAAGGATCTTTTTAGTTAAAATGGTTGCTTTTCAACTGAAAAGTTCCTTAAAACCCTTGAAATCATACGCATCCTATTTCAAAAATTAATTCAAAACCCGCCCAACAGGATACAATTGATGCGTCACTTCATAATAAGGCGAATTTTTATATATAAAATCCAATTGCGCATCTGCTGAACGCGCAAATTCAGGTTCTTTGGCGCGTTTTTCGTCCAATTTGCGCTTCAAATCGGGATTTTTTTTCAAAATTTCGGCTGCCAATGGTTCAAAAACGTAATCTGAAAAACCTTCTTTCTGCATCAAAACCCCATCAAAAAAATTCCAACAAAAATATGAATCGGGTGCTTGTGGCTCTAACATTTCCATAATCAACCGATTTGCCGCCTGATTCATCCGAATCCGATAATCGCCTTTGCGAAATCGCCGCTTCATCTGCACAGGCTCAACTTTCACTTGACTATGCAAATAATGCCCTTCATAAGGAAACGAAGTCGTTTTGAAATCCCGAATATAATACATTTCAACATCAAGTGTATCATCTTCATCTAAAAGTTCTATACGTACTCCATTGATTTGCAATCGTTCCGCGACTTCGGCATACGCTCGCGGCAAAATATACGCAACAGGTTTTTGAATGGTCAATGATGGTTTGAAATGTGGAAAATACGGAACGGCTTTTGTATAAGGAGCCTTTTTATCATACCACAATTGTGGCAAATTCGTTACTTGACTTTGTTTATATTTGGCTTCGTACCCTTTGAAAATCAATGATTTGCGTTTAGACGTATCTAATTTCCAATGAATATCAAATTGTTTTTGAACCATACTTTCTTGAATCGCTTGTTTTCGAGTTGCGAGGATATTAATATGTTGATTATCAATGAGTTCGCAAAACGTGTGCATCAATAAGCGAGTCGCTGCCACACGCTCTTTAAACGGTTTCAACATGTGCGTTTCAGACATGAACCCATACGTGTGATGCAAGGCGGCGAAACCCGTCGAGTAGCGCGGCAAATCTAAAAAACCTGTAATACCTTTATCGGGCGTTTCTTCAAAATTGATGTAAGGACATATTTCGTTTCCTCGCAATTTCATTTTGTCATATAAAAAAGGCAAAATTGTATCTTGTTGAAAATGACCCAGTAATGAATGTAATTTATCGGATTGTGTTGATAAAAGCGTCATTGTGTACTGATAATCGGCTCCATTTGAAACGTGCGTATCCAACAATAAATCGGGCATCCATTGATTATAAATTTGCAAAAACGAACGGGTATTTTTAGTATCGGCTTTGGTGAAATCGCGGTTCAAATCCAAATTTTTGCCATTGCCTCGAAAACCGTAACTTTCGGGCCCATTTTGATTGGTGCGCGTCGTCGAATTACGATTTAAGGCACCATCCACATTGTAAAACGGCAAAATCAAAATAATGGCATTTTCTAAAACGCGCTTTCGATTCACGGAATCAAGCATCAAATCGCGGACAAATAACATAGAAGCATCTACGCCATCAGGCTCGCCCGCGTGTATTGCATTGTTAATCAACCAGATACACTTATTTTTTTTTGCAGCATATTGTGGAGAAGCGCGCATAGCATCATCCGCGACAACGAGTAAATTCAATGGAACGCCACAATCCGTACTGCCTCGCGTTTCAAAACGGAGGAATTTTGGGAAAGCGCGGCTCAACTTGTCGTAAAATGCAATGCCTTCTGTATGCGTTGCCGTTTGTAAACCGCGCCCGATTTCGAACGGAGTGCGTAAAGAATCAGGCAGTGTAGGCATTTGTGCTTGTATATTTCCAACAAAAAGTTGTAAGCAAAGGATAAAGGTGTAGTTTCTAAACATCATTTTTTATCTATTCGTCAAAAATACGCGCAAATTCGCAAAAAAATTGGAATTTTACGCAGGACAACCTTAATTTTGACATATTTTTACATTTTACAACAAAAGTTACAAAAATTATAGAGAAAACTTTTGTTGCCTTTGTAATTTTTGCGCCGTTTGTTCTGAATCTAAAACCCATAAATAAGGCTCATTATATGATAAAAGATTTTCAAATATTCAAGACCGAATTAAAAAACCACGTGTTAGGGCAATTAGACCAGACACCTATTATATTGCGTCGCTTCGGGGCAAATAATTTAACGATTTTGAAAGTAATTTTACCGATTTTGTCCGATTGGAAGACTGCTCAACAGGCTTTTGAGACAGGAAGCATCTCCGCAGAAGCATTGTTACAACAACAACAATTTATGCACGAACGCTTATCTCAAAATATTGTATCATTACAAATCATTGATTTCCATTTAGTTGTGGCTAAAATGTTTGCGGATAATGCGGCTTTATTACCGCCATCGAAAGAGGCATTTGCATTGCGACCTGCTGAAATTCCCGATACGCCTGGGATGCACACTGAAGCGGCTCGACATGAGTTTAAACGACAATTAATGTTTTGTCAAGATGCGTTAGAATTGGGTGATTACGGGAAAGCTTATGATTTTGCGGAGAAAATTCGGAGTACAATTGAACCTGAATCGCCTCATGTATATGAATATTTACTCATTAGTTTTTTCAAAATGCACGGCGCGGCAGAAATTATTAAAGATTTTTTGCACAAAAATGGAGATAAAATAAAACATATTCAATTATATGTCAAACGTATTCGTAATCTCGACCCTGATGGCAAGGAACGCGCTCAAATTATTGAGCAAATCGGGACGGAATTGATGACGGCTTTATACGAAAAATATCAAAGTGTCACTTATAATTACATCGCAACAGGCAGTTTTGAAGAATCGCCTCAACGAAAATTGGTTTTTCAAACCCTCACCATAGGGACGCGTTTGGCGAGCGAGCCTTTTAAAGGGTTGCCTGTGGCGAGCGCGTTTGTAAAAATGGCTTTGTTGGAAATCGAAGGTGGTGGTCAATTTGATTGGCTTGGTTTAGAAAAAGACGGTTTTATCAAAAATTTGTTTCAAAATTATGATGCCCTTTCGTTGCGTTCGACCTTGCTGAAAGCGGACATCGAAACGCCTGATGAACAGGGGCAGCGACCTGCGGGCGACCGTTTATACTTCCATTTGATGCAAAAATATTACGAATTGCCTATCAAAACGGGTGAAAATGAGGGTTTGGAGGCGCGTTTATCGGTGATTCGGTGCATTCAAACGGCGCGACTTGGGATGGTTTTGTATGGGGAAGACCGTCGTTTTTCGGAATTTGCGTTAGCAGAATTGTTGGGTGAGAATCAATTGAAATGGTTGACAACCGATATAAATGGTTTATTATCAACGAATAAAGCATGCAAAATGTTGGATAATTATCCTGCATTGATGGATTTACAACAAATTGCAGCATTTGCGGGCAGGGCGGAAGAAGTAACGGCTAAATTGGAAGGAATTCAAAAAGAGGCAAATCAAGCTCGGACGCTTTCAGATGCCAAAGAAAAATTGGAAATTATTGATAAAAACTATCAAAAATTGCGCAAAAATGCGGATGTAGCGTTGCCCGAAACCCGTATGAAAATTAAAGATTGTTTGGATGCGTGGGTGGATGCAAACGATTTGTTTCAAACAAAAGAGTTGGCTGAAAAAGTTTTGCAAGAATTAACAGGTTTGCCGAATCCGCCGAGTAGCATTTTGACTTGGCTTGATATTGATGCGGAAGGGCAATTGGATAGTTTGGCGGAATGCAAAAAAATGTCTTATGATGCGGTGCAAGTGGCGCGTCGGGCGTTGCGCAAAGCTGAAAATGACCCTGCAATTCAAGCGGATCGCCTCGAAATGGCGCGGATGGAGGCGGCAAAGCGGGCTGTGGCGCGTACCGACCGTGATTATGACCGTTTGAAAACGCAGTCGGATTCAGAAACGACGCGTCGAGGTGTTATTAATTGTTTGGAAAAGTGGCGGATTGGTGCGACGGTTTTGGAAGATGACACATTATTGAAAAAATGTATAGATGAATTGACGGGCGATGGCATTATTACATGGTTTGAAATCGGCGATGATGGCAAATTGAAACGACAACAAGGTGTCACAACGGCATTAGCGCAATTAGTAACCAATCTTTTGAGCAAAAATGAAGATGCACAACCTGTTGATAATCAATTAAATACACATTCTGCACTTTCCGAACAAATCACGCGGCGCATTCATCGAAATGCGTTTCAAAAATTGGAACAATCTGTAATGGCAGATTGGGGCGATGAAACTTCCCGCGCCCGTTTAGCGGCGGCATTGGGCAAATGCGAACAGGCTTATCATCATTTGCCTTTTGCGGATAAGGCAGATTTTGCAAGTTTGGCGAAAGATATTTTATTAAAAGATGGTATTTTGGCAAATTTTGTTCGTCAAAAAGCAGGTTTGACCGCAGATGGTTTGTTTACAGATTTGGATGAAATGTATCCTGCGATTCGCGTGATGAACGCCTCTTTTGCGGCGTTGATAGCACCGCCTGTTGAATTGCCCCCTTTGCCGACGGTTGAAAAACCTATTGCCGCGCCTGTTGCGGAGCGCGTATTGCCGACGCAGTTGCCGAAAATGCCCTTGTCAGAAGAAAATAATAGTAATGTTTCAGAAGCGGCATTGGATTGGAATATCCTTTTGATTATCGAAGGCATCGGTTTGATGGCGGCTTTGATAGCAAATAGACCATTTAGCGGGCGGGATGTTTTGGGTTATGGCTTGTTTTTGATGTTGCTGACTTGGGGCGCGTATTGGCTGCTTTATCGAAGACAACCTATTGTTATTCAACAAGTTATGGCGAAATTGTTTAAAAGATAAAATTTCGTTCCTACGTAGAGATAGGGCATTGCCCTATCTATCCAACACGAATTTTATTAAAACTCCCAATTATTAGTGATAAGCCCATTTGAATCACTATTTATTACAATTATAGAACCGTATTTAAACGCAAAATTGCTAACATATAGGAGTGGTTTATAATTTGTAATTGACGTTAAATCAGACTAATATTTATGAAATTGTGACAGGTTAAATGTTTTTATTGTTTCAAATTTCATAGAGAGAAATAAACTTTTTGGCAAAATATATTTGTAATTTGGAGAAAATATCCCAATTAAATATTATTAAAACGATTTATCGGTATAAAAAATATGTTTTAGGAGGTGAACTACTTATGCCCAATAAGTGTATATATTTGCAGTTTCCTACGGGATGACAAGTTTTTGTCATTCTGTAGGAAACTAAAGTCCGTTTGACTTGCAATCTAACTAAAACAGATATATTATGAAAAATCCTATAATTTGGCTCCTGCTCGGTCTGGCAGGCTGGTTAGGTTTCAGCCGCTACCTCCAAATGCGCAGTTGCGGCTGCGGGTCGTTGGCTACCGCGACGATAACAGGTGCGTCGGCAGTGCTTTCGGCTCCTGTTGTGGCAGCTTCAAGCATTTTAATTGCGGACGGTAGCAAACTAAATGTGGGTTTTAATGAGAATCTTACGTTCTCCACAAACGGTTATGAGTACAAAAAACCTTTGTCTGCCAAATTAAATGCTGTTTTTAAGCAAACCGCAGATTATTTAAAGACGAACCCGACAAGGGGACTTAAAATTACAGGCATTTATGCCGCTTCTGAAAAAAATACCAGTGTTTATGATAATCTCGGTTTGGGTCGGGCGAACCATGTGAAAACGATTTTTACGGCATTAGGCGTACCCGCAACTCAAATTATGACGGATTCGGACTTGCAATCGGACTTGTCAATGACGAATAATCAAGTCATTGGCGGTGCAACTTATTCATTTTCAACGCTTGAGGCTAAAAAACCTGAAGCTGACACCCGTTTGATGGAGATTGAAAAACGAATTAAAGTGGCTCCAATGATTTTGTATTTCGAGACAGGCAAAGAGGCATTGCAAATTACCAATCAACAACGAAAAGATTTTGCGGATATGCAATACTACGCTGAGCGCAAACCTGATACTAAATTAATGGTCGCGGGACATACAGATAATCGCGGTGCAGCCGAAAAAAATAAAATGTTAAGTAAGGGGAGAGCCGATTTTGTACAAAAACAATTGGGGACGAGTGGGTTCGACCTCAAACAAATTTTAACAACTGGGTTTGGTCAGGAAAAACCGATTGCGCCGAATGAAGATGATGCAGGACGTGCAAAAAATCGGCGCGTTGAAATTTCAATTCAATAACCAACAATAAATCATTGACTATGAGTGGATTATGTTCTCTGTTGCCCTTTTTAACGGGGCTCGGGTCGGCATTACTCGGCGGTCTCATCGGCTGGCACTGGCTGAAACGAACGCGACTTGCGCATTTACTTGGTGTGATGGACGAAAAAGATCACAATTATGCAGCATTACGCTCTACGCATGAACAACATTCATTGCGCTATCGCTCGTTGCAGGGAGATTATCTCGTTGCTGACAATGCACAAAAGGATTGGGAAAGCAAGTATCACCAAATAAGTGATAGTCATCGCCGCTTAGACATCGCTAAAACGGGGTTGTCGGCGGATTTTGAGGGTTTTAAAACGAAATCGGCACAAAAAATCGCAGAATTAGAACGTCAATTGAAAGATTTGACGGCTACGCATCAAACGGCGCAAGTTCGGATGAAAGGATTGGAAACGGATTTAGCTTCATTGAAATCGGATTATGAGAGCGTTTCAAGTCAAAACAAATCGTTTACAATCCAAGTCGTTAAATGGACGAGCGATAAAAAAACGTTTGAAACGGCATTTGAGGCACATAAAACGGATGCAACGCGGAAAGCTACAGCAGCCGATAAGCAATATAAGTTGTTAATCGTTGAGAAAACGAAGGTCGAAAAGCAGTTCGCGGATGAGCAAGCAGCGCACGAAAGCACTTATAATCAATGGAATACGCAGTTTAAAAATTTAATAGATCAATATGAAACCGAAAAAATTGGTCATGCAGATACGCACAAGCGTTTTGAAGGAGAGGTGAAATCATTAACATTTAATTGGAATGCAGCGCAGAAAAATGTTACAAATTGGGAAACAAAGTTTAAAACGTTGACAGGACAATTCGATGCTGAGAAAATGGCTCATGCTAAAACAAATGCAAATTGGGATGCTCGTTATAAAGTGTTGAATACTCAGTTTGAAACTGAAAAAGTAGCTGCAAATCATAAATTGGCTCTGTTAGAAGCGGAAAAAATGCAGATGGCATTGCATTTCAATCAGTTACAAAAAGAATGGGATACACATGCAACCGATTTGACACAACAATTGCAACAAATTACGCATGAAAAAGAACGGGATTTGAATGATGCAATTAGCACTTTGACGGCGAAACAACGTGAATTGGTGCTTGAATTGGAGGATTCACATGAAGGAAATAAAATTATGATGCGTGATTTGGATATTTTGATGGGTCAATATAATGATTTGAATACGACGCATTTTGAATTGGCGAGTGAGTTGGGTAGTTTGGAGCGAAATCATAGAGAATTGATTGCAAATAAAGTGGCATTACAACAAGGTTTTGATGATTTGAATGACAAACATCATGCGTTAAGAGATGATTTTGATACAGTTAAGCAGACAAGAGATGCGGCATCGAAAGATTTAGCTGGACGCGCTGACGAAAATGAAAAAGATGATTTCTCTGGATTGACGGGTATGGATGATAAGACACGCCGTCGGTTATACGCATTGGGCATTTACACGTATCGGCAATGGGCGAATATGAATGAGGAGGATACAAACAAAACCAAATAGTGTAGGGGCGTGCTTCGGTGCGCCTTTACTTTTTTGGGGAAACACATAGGTACATCGGTTACATCGGTTGTATAGGTTTTAAACACATCTGTATATAGGTTGCATAGTGTTGATTTTCAATGTTTTGTGGCTTGAAGGATTAGTCGTATATAATTTATTTTGTGACAGGTCAAAAATAAAAATGCCTTTTTTTGAAAATTTGCAACAAGTCTGAAAAAAATTGTAATTTGGCACGAATTTCTAAGCGGAAATAGATTAATTACTCAAAACTTAATAATTGTAACTCCCAACCGATTGGCAATGCACAATAGTTTTACATCGGAAGCATATATGTACAAAAAAATGGCAACCCGACAACATAAAAAAGTCATTTTGGTAGAAGATAATTTGGCGGATGTTGAATTGGTCAAAATATCTGTTGGCGAATTGACGATACCTGTGGAATTAATCCATGTGGGCGATGGTCAAGAATTGCTTCGTTTCTTGAAAACAAGCACTGCATTGAACGATATTGGAGTCATCCTCTTGGATTTGAATATGCCGAGAGTGAGTGGCTTGGATGTATTGCGTTATATGCATAAAGACCCTGTTTTGAATAAAATTCCTGTGGTCATGTTTACGACTTCTAATAGTCGGGCAGATATTATGAAATGTTATGAATTGGGCGCGAAAGCGTTTGTTTGTAAGCCTTTGGATATTAATGATTTTAATGATTCGATTCGGTCAATTGTCGAATTTTGGACTTCGGTGAATATTTTGCCTGTCGTGAATTGATTGAATACATATTGACATAGGAAACATCGGTTTTAACACAGATGGACATAGGAAACATAGCCTTTTAAATCTATGTTTCCTATGTCCATCTGTTTTTCAAACCGATGTTTCCTCTATCGCTATGTGTTAAAAGAAAAAACGGTGTAAGTTTTGCAACTTACGCCGTTTTTTTCGGATACACCTAATAGATTGATTTTCAATAAATTAGAATTTCAAACCTAAAGATTTCATTGTTTCCATATCCAAGTTACCAACAGGCAAACCTTTATCTTTTTGATACTTAATCAACGCCGCTTTAGTTTGCGCGCCGAATACGTTGTCAGCTGGACCAGGATCGTAACCTCTTGTTTTCAACGCATGTTGTAAAGCGCGGATATTAGCAGGATCTTGCAAAACACCACCACAAACAACTTCTCTCCACTCAGAGAAACCACCCGCTTTAACTAATTGACGACGTGTGTATGTAGAATACTCAGCAGGCACGTTGATTTCACGAGCTGCAGGCGCATTCGTCATTTGACGACGTGTTTGCGTAGTGTACTGCGCAGGGATTGTTTCCTCTTTGTAAGTAGCAGGCGTTTTGATAACTTGCTTTGTTACAGTCGAATACTGTGCAGGGATTGATTCTTCTTTCGTAGAAGCAGGCGTTTTCAACACTTGTTTAGTGATAGTACCATACTCTGCAGGAATCGTTTCTTCACGGAAAGTCGCAGGTGTTTTCACCACTTGACGCGTTACCGTTCTGTACTCAGCAGGAATAGACTCTTCTTTCACCGTTTCAGGCGTTTTCAACACTTGTTTAGTAACCGTTCTGTACTCAGCAGGGATAACTTCTTCTTTCACGCCCGCAGGAGTTGCCACCTTTTGAACCGTGCGAGTTGCCATTCTTGCAGGGATTGGTGTTTTTTTAACACAACCAGCATCCGCAACACCAGAAGCATCACAACCTTTGTTCACCATTTTAGTGATTGTTTTGAATTCTTCTGGTACTTCAACCAAACACCAAACTAAACAATCATTCGGGTCGTTAGACAAACAAGCCTTGTCACCTTGTTTTTTAACCCATTTTGTTTCTTTTTCTCTTACTTTCACGCGCTCCGTAACCGCTTCGAAACGTGGTTGCATTACTTCCACTCTTTCGCTTGGACCTTCCGCTTCGTACTGCTCCGTAGCCGTTTCGTAAGTAGCAGGTACTTCAACTACACGCTTGCTTTCCGCTTTGCTTTGGATAGTTTCCGTAACTGTTTCAAAAGTCGCAGGCACAGGAATCAAACGCTTCGCTTCTGGTTTCACCATTACAGTTTCAGACAACGTTTCGTAAGTCGCAGGCACTGGAACTAAACGCTTACTTTCGCCTTTAGTCATCACCTTTTCAGTAACCGTTTCGTAT
>JBEEMZ010000088.1:0-18067 GCA_041192405.1 Bacteroidota bacterium
TTAATCATTACATTTCCTTTCATCACTAAAATACCCGCTGCCATCAACTCTCCTATCAATTTTTTTCGGGCAGACATTGGTAAAATATCATCTTTAACACCGATTAAAAAAATTACAATAAACGATGCTAACATATATTGTAATTCTGCTAATACATGAAATGGTGTCCAAAAAATGACTGAAAAAACAATCCCCGCAAAAATAGCAATTCCTCCCAAAGCAGGTGTAATTTCTTTATGTGTTTTTCTTTTTCCATCTGGAACATCATACAAATGTTTTTCTTTTGCTAAGTGTATTACTTGCGGTATCAATACATAGCAAGGTATGAAAGCTGTAATAAATGCTAAAAATAAATCATACATTGTGTTCCATTAAATTGGATAAACATGATTGTTTTCTAAAACAAACTTTTCCCCACTTTCTGGGCAAACGGCACTACCGTTCATGTCAAACTTTAAACGATGTCCATAAGTACTTACCCAACCGATTTGTTTCGCAGGATTTCCCACAACTAAGGCGTATGGCAAAACTGATTTTGTTACAACAGAACCCGCGCCTATCAACGCAAATGCGCCGATTTCATTTCCACAAAGAATGGTCGCATTTGCGCCAATACTAGCTCCTCTTCTAACGAGCGTGGTTTTATATTCGGTTTTTCTAATGATGAAGCTGCGTGGATTCATAATATTGGTAAAAACCATAGACGGTCCTAAAAAAACGTCATCCTCACAAATTACACCCGTATAAATCGAAACGTTATTTTGAATTTTAACATTTTGTCCTAATATTACTTGGGGCGAAATTACTACATTTTGTCCAATATTACAATTTTTACCAATTTCGCAACCTGACATGATGTGACTAAAATGCCATATCTTTGTACCTTCTCCAATTTTGCAACCGTCATCTATAACAGATGTTTCATGTGCAAAGTACTTTATTTCGCTTTTCAATGAAAAAATGAAATAATATTTGAAGCAATATAGTTTAGAACATCAGCATTCATCTCTGTATGAATCGGCAAAGATATAACAGATTCACATAATTGCTCAGTCACTTGCAAAGTAGTACCATTCCAATAATTAGCAAATGCTTTTTGTTTATATAAAGGAATTGGATAATAAATCATCGCTGGAACACCTTGATTTTTAAGGTGTTGTTGCAAAGCCGTTCGCTGTTTGTGTCCGCCCCGCACTTGCAACGTATATTGATGAAATACATGTGTCGAATGCTGAGCGCGATTAGGCGTTTGCAAATCGTCGATTGGTTCGAAAGCAGCATCATAAAAATCGGCTGCGGCTTGTCTTGCTTGATTATAGCGATTCAAATGAGGTAATTTAACATTTAAAATCGCTGCTTGAAGGCTATCTAAGCGGGAATTAACTCCTGTTTCTTCGTGAATGTATTGTTGGGATTGCCCATGATTGGCTATTCGACGAGCGCGAGCCGCTAATTCATCATTATTTGTCATCAACGCTCCCCCATCTCCGTAACAACCTAAATTTTTAGAAGGGAAAAAAGACGTACATCCAAAATCCCCTATTGTACCCGCTTTTTGCGTTTTTCCATGCCCAAAAGAGTAATCTGCCCCAATCGCTTGAGCATTATCTTCAATAACAAATAAATTATATTTTTTTGCAACAGCAATAATCGGTGCCATATCCGCGCTTTGACCAAATAAATGCACGGGGACAATCGCTTTTGTATGCTTCGTAATTGCTTTTTCGATGATTTCTGCCGTAATATTGAACGTTTTAGGATCTACATCCACCATTACAGGCGTTAATTTCAATAAAGCAATGACTTCTGCCGTTGCGACATAGGTGAAAGCAGGTACAATGACCTCATCTCCCATCTTTAAACCCAACGCCATCATCGCAATTTGAAGTGCATCCGTACCGTTTGCACATGGAATGACGTGTTTTACATCCAAAAATTGCTCTAGATTTTGTTGAAATCGTTTAACCTCAGGACCATTGATATAAGCAGTGGATGCCATACAATTTAAAACCGCATTCTCTAACTCGGTTTTGAGATTCAAATATTGACTTTTTAAGTCAACCATTTGAATAGGCGTTACAGAAGTGAATGTTTTTTCCAAATAAAAAGTTTTAATATAAGGCTTCGCCGTTCATGTGTCGCGGACACCATGTTATTCGAAAACGACCAATAAGAATATTTTTTTCAACATTAGGTTACAAATAAACGCTCAAATCTTAAATCCATTATTAAATACGGCTTCGCCCTTCATGTGTCGCAGACAACATGCTTACAAGTATATTTAAAACTAAGCCTATTTTTATTGAATTGATTCTCAATACTTTATATATTTAAGAGGCAGCCTGAACTGTTATTTTCTTCAAAAACTGTATATCAATATTCATCTGTAACACATAACCAGAATTATCAATTTCCACTAAAACACGATCTTTACCTTGAACTTTTACCAATCTACCATGCATGCCCATTAAGCTACCTGCAACTACTTCAACTTCATCACCCGCAACATAAGCAGCCGCTTTTTCATGCGCAACCAACTCTATATCATCTTCTAATAACAATCGCCGAATCCAATCAATCTGTTGTTCAGGAATACACAATAGATTCTTCCCAAATTTCAAAAAAGTGCCCACATATTCTGTTTCTAACACTTTGATATATTCAGATGCAACAATTTTAACAAATATAAAAGATGGAATTAACGGCATTTCCGTTTCGCGCCGCTTTTTACTCCAAATTCGAACCACAGGCTTTAAAGGCAAATAGGCATGAATTTGCTTACTTTCAAGCATTTTCAAAACGATTTTTTCGCTTTTGAACTTCAATCGCACAGCAAACCAACGCGGTACGCTTGAATGCAACTGATTATTATAAGTTACGTCAGACTTTGCGAGAACTTTCGTCATGATAATGCTTGCCAATTAAGGCATTTTTTTCGTTTTGTTTGAACTTGTTTCTTGCGCCCAAATTAGGAAAGGTTCTGCAGCATATAAATTCCAATCCGCACTTTCCAACTCTATGCCTGTCAAAATAATATATCTAATTTTTCTTTCTATCAAAACCTCCGCTTTTTCAATCAGTTTTAAGAGAAAAAATTTATCAATATCTCCTACAAAAATTAAATCAACAATTTTACTATCCAAACCTTTCGCAAAATCACCTACTAAATAAACTTTTTCTACTTTACCTAATCCTGTGATAACCTTTTCAATAATTTGGTCTATCCCAACATGTTTCAATAAAATATTATGTATTTCTCGAAACAAAGGATGTTTTATATTTGCCCTAAACATTTTTTTATTGCCCTCCACAAAGGAAGTCAACATACCTGCTTTTTCTAAACGATTGACTTCTAAGCGAATAGCGTTTGTTGATTCACCAAATTCACCTTCCAACCCGCGCAAATAAGACTTTGTATTTGCATTTAAAAAAAACTTCAACAGTAATTTTACTCTCGTTTTCGACGATATAAGGGTCTCTAACATAACTCTATAAATTGAGTAGCAAAGTTACTCACATTGTTTTTATTTACATAATAAAACTGCAATTATTTTCAAATTTTTATTTTTAATAAGTATTATTTTTACATATATTATATTTTATGCAGAAAATACCTCGTAAATAAATTAATTCAGTTCTTAGATTCCTTGAACTATGTAAGGAATATTATAGTGAAGCGTGACATAAAACGAGTATTTTTTTTGCTCATTTTCATTTTTTTACACGTCGTAATTTAAAGATGGAGCTAACCACCGTTCCGCTTCTTCAACACCCATATTTTTACGACGGGCATAATCTTCTACTTGGTCTTTGGCAATTTGACCTAAACCAAAATATTTAGATTGTGGGTGTGAAAAGTAAAATCCACTGACCGCAGCCGCAGGATACATGGCAAAACTTTCAGTCAAAATTATCCCTGCATTTTTTTCTGCATCCAATAATTCAAATAATGTTTTTTTCTCAGTATGCTCTGGACAGGCGGGATAACCTGGCGCAGGACGGATGCCCAAATAGGCTTCTTCGATAAGGGATTGATTATCAAGGGATTCGTTAGGTTGATAAGCCCAAAATTCTTTGCGCACACGCTCATGCATACGTTCTGCAAATGCTTCCGCAAGCCGATCGGCTAACGCTTTCATCATAATTGCATTATAATCATCACCTGCATCCTCATACATTTTGACCCATTTTTCAATACCAATACCTGCGGTTGTCGCAAACGCACCGATATAATCTTTCTTTTTAAAGGTTTTAGGCATAATGTAATCCGAAAGGCAATAATTATATTGACCTGGAGCCTTTTGATTTTGCTGACGCAAATTATGTAAAATCGTTATAGGTTTACGATGACGCGTTGTTTTATAGACTTCAATATCGTCTTCTACGGAGTTGCAAGGAAAAAATCCTATCACCGCACGCGCCGATAAGCGTTTTTCATCAATAATTAGTTTTAACAATTCTTGTGCATCATCAAACAATTTTTTTGCCTCGATACCTACCACACTATCCTCAAAAATAGAAGGATATTTGCCAAATAACTGCCATGATTGGAAAAAAGGTGTCCAATCTATATAACGACTCAATTCCGCAAGGTCATAATTCTCAAAGGTTTTCAAACCTAAAAACTTGGGTTTCAATACTTTATGATTTGCCCAATCTAAAACCGTTTTATTTGTACGCGCTTGCTTAATGCTCAAATATTTTTTAGAAGATTTGCGATTGCCTCTCAAAACACGCACTTGCTCATATTCGATTTTTAATTTTGCTGCAAAATCAGCTTTAACTTTTGGATCCTCACTTAACAATGCACTTGCAACTGCAACAGACCGCGACGCGTCCAAAACATGAACCGTTACACCTTTATTATATTGTGGTTCAATTTTGACTGCTGTATGTGTTTTCGAGGTGGTTGCACCGCCTATCATCAATGGAATTTGAATATTTTGACGCTCCATTTCTTTCGCAACATACACCATTTCATCCAAACTTGGCGTTATCAAACCACTTAACCCAATAATATCGACATTTTGTTCCCGCGCTACTTTCAAAATGCGCTCTGTCGGAACCATTACACCCAGGTCAATAATATCATAATTGTTGCAACCTAACACAACGCCTACGATATTTTTGCCAATATCATGCACGTCACCTTTAACGGTTGCCATTAAAATCTTGCCTTTTGAAGTAAGTTTTCCGCCACCTTTAAGTTTTGCAGCCTCTATAAAGGGTGTCAAATACGCAACTGCTTTTTTCATAACTCGCGCAGACTTAACGACTTGTGGCAAAAACATCTTGCCCGAGCCGAATAAATCACCTACCACATTCATCCCATTCATCAACGGACCTTCAATAATCGTTATGGGTTGAGGATATTTTTGACGTGCCAATTCCACATCTTCATCAATATAATCCGTGATGCCGCGCACCAAAGCATACGTCAATCGCTCCTCCAAACTTAATTCGCGCCAAACCAAATCTTTTTGAACTGCTTTTCCACCACCTTTAACTCTTTCGGCATAATTTGTCAGTGCTTCTGTCGCGCCCGCATGCTTATTAAACAAAACGTCTTCTACTAAACCCAACAATTCTTTTGGAATATCGTCGTAAACTTCAATCATCCCCGCATTCACAATGCCCATATCCATGCCCGCTTTCGTCGCATGATACAAAAAAGCGGAGTGCATCGCCTCTCTCACCGAATTATTGCCGCGAAATGCAAACGAAATATTACTCACACCGCCTGAAATCTTCGCACCAGGACAGCGTTTTTTAATTTCACGCGTTGCTTCAATGAAATGAATCGCATATTCATTATGTTCTTCGATACCCGTTGCAACCGCAAATATATTAGGGTCAAAAATAATATCAGAAGGTTTAAATTTGACTTTTTGAACCAAAAGGTTATACGCTCGTTCACAAATTTCCACTTTTCGCGCCATCGTATCGGCTTGCCCTTGTTCATCAAAAGCCATCACAACCGCCGCCGCGCCATATCTGCGAATCAATTTTGCTTGTTGAATAAACTTCTCCTCCCCTTCTTTCATCGAAATCGAATTCACAATACATTTGCCTTGCACACATTTCAAACCCGCTTCAATCACTTCGAATTTCGATGAATCTATCATAATCGGCAATTTCGCAATATCAGGCTCGCTCATCACCAAATGCAGAAAACGCACCATCGCTTTTTCAGAATCCAGCAAACCTTCATCCATATTAATGTCTATGACTTGCGCGCCCCCTTCCACTTGTTGTTGCGCAACGCGCAACGCTTCACCAAAATCGCCCGATTTAATATATCGTGCAAATTGACGGCTGCCCGTCACATTCGTTCTTTCACCAATATTTACAAAATTGCTTTCTGGGCGAATAATCAACGGTTCAAGCCCACTTAACATGGTGTACACGGGCGGTTCAGCCACTTTTCGAGGAGAAACACCTGCAATTGCTTCCGCAATTGCCCGAATATGGTCGGGAGTCGTGCCGCAACAACCACCCACAATATTGACTAAACCACTTTTCGCAAATTCCTCAATATATACTTTCATCGCTTCAGGCGACTGATCGTACTCCCCAAATTCATTTGGCAAACCTGCATTCGGATACGCACTCACCAAACAATCCGCTAATCTACTCAACGTTTCGATATGTGGACGCATCTCCTGCGCACCCAAAGCACAGTTTAAACCGATGCTAAACAACTCAATATGATTGATAGAAATCCAAAATGCTTCCGCCGTTTGCCCCGAAAGCGTCCGACCACTCGCGTCTGTAATCGTACCCGACACCATAATAGGCAGTCTTTGTTGGGCAGGATGGTCTTCAAAATATTTATCAATGGCAAATAATGCCGCTTTTGCATTCAATGTATCGAAAATCGTCTCGACCAATAATAAGTGCACACCGCCGTCAATCAAGCCTTTCACTTGCTCATAATATGCTTCCATCAATTCGTCAAAAGTGACAGCGCGATAACCAGGATCATTAACATCGGGAGAAAGAGAAGCCGTTCGATTCGTCGGACCCAATGCGCCCGCTACAAAACGCGGTTTAGAAGGATTTAAAAGGGTAAATTCATCAGAAACTTGTCGGGCAATTTTGGCGGAGTAAAAATTCATATCATAAACTTCGCCTTGCATTTCATAATCCGCTTGCGCAATCCGTGTAGCACTAAAGGTGTTGGTTTCGAGAATGTCAGCCCCAGCTTCGAGATAGGCTCGATGCACCGATTCGATAACAGTAGGCTGAGTTATAGAAAGTACTTCATTATTTCCTTGAATATCACGGTGGAAATTCGCAAAACGCTCTCCTCGAAATTCTTTCTCAGAAAGTTTATATTGCTGAATCATACTGCCCATAGCTCCGTCAATAACGAGTATGCGCTGTTTGGCAATCGAGTAAATATCGTGCATATTGGTCTTGCAAGCAGTTAAGTAATTCGACAAATTTTTGGGTACAACCAATCAATGATTACTCATAATGGTAACAACTGATTTGGGACGCAAAGGTACTTTCATTTTTGAAAATATCTATATTATTTTTGTTAAAATTACTACCATTTTTGATGTATTTTTAGAATCAATTGGCTTTATGGGCAAAAATTCATAACAATTAATCTACAAAAAAGCCTTTATCTATCAAAACCCACCTTTAATATAAATTAATCGCTCATTTAAAGACATTCCTATTAATATTGTCCATGAAATAAGGCTCCTAACGGAATGGTATGATTTTAGATTGGCTATCAAGCGATTTGCCGTTTTAAAAGATTGATTGCTAACGATTTAAAAATGATGTATAAAATTAATTTTTTATGGAATTAAAACAAATCCGTACCTACTAAAATCATTCCATTTTGTTAAAATATTCAAAAAAATTTGCAAATGTTAAAAAAAATATTCTTTTCATCTTGCATAAGTATTGCATTGTATAGCAATGGGTTAGGTCAAGAAACTTGGACGCTTGAACGTTGTATCACACAAGCACAAGGAAATAATCGAACGATTAAACAAGCTCAGTTGGGAATTGCCAATGCAAAAATTAATTTGCAACAAGATGAGTTTAGTCGTTATCCATCGGTTTCGGCGGGTAGTAATTTGGGGTTCAACTTTGGACGGAGTATCAACCCATCCACCTATCAGTTCGAAAATACGGGCTCTACTTATAATGGTTGGTCGCTTTCGGCAAATGCTATCTTGTACGCAGGCGGCAGGATTCAACAACAAATTCGACAAGCGGGTGTTGATTTGCAGGCGGCTCATGCAGATGCGGAATCCGTTGCGAATAATGTTGCCCTTTCCGTTGCGCAAGCGTATTTACAAATTTTGTTATTTGATGAACAGTTGGAAAATGCTAAAAAACGTTTACAACAGTCTAAAAATCAATTAGTTAATACAGAACGTCAAATTCAGGCAGGGGCTTTGCCCGCAAATGCGCGTTTTGAAATTGAAGCAACCATTGCAGGAAATGAGCAAAATATTGTTACAGCACAAAACAATTTAGATATTAGTTATCTAAATTTAAAACAATTAATTGAACTAAGTCCTGAGTATGAGTTGAAAATCGAAAAACCGCAATTGGATGTAGATAAAGAGGCAAATCCAGACCTTTTTATTTTGAAAACGGTTTATAATCAAGCACTTTCGACGCAACCGAACCTGCGTGCAAATGATTTGCGGATTAAAAGTGCTGAAATGGGCGTTAAATTAGCCAAAGCAGGTTATTTGCCGACCTTAACGATTGGCGGTTTATTGAGTTCCAACTATTCAAGTACCATTTTAGATTATATGAAAGGGACATTTGTTTCGACAGATATTATGCAGTCTGTGCGTGTGAACGGACAGCCTGTTACGATTACGACGACTCAAACACGGCTAATTGATAACCCAAAAGTAAATTATTTTAAACAAATTGGTGATAATTTTGGTCGTGGGCTTACTTTAAGTTTGAATATTCCGATTTTTGACCAATATAAAACCAAATTTAATGTGGAACGCGCTCAGTTGAATATTCAAAGTCGGCAGTTGGAACAAGATAAGGCACAACACCAATTGAAAAGTGATGTACAAACGGCAATTGCTAATGCCCGAGCTGCTAAAAAGTCGTTTCAAGCAACTAGTAAAACACTTGAAGCACGCAAAACAGCGTATGAAAATACGGAAAAACGATTTCAAATTGGTGGTGTGAGCAGTTTTGAATATGCGCAAGCCAAAATTAATTTGGATACCGCAGAAAGAGATAAGACTTTAGCTAAATATGAATATATTTTTAGGATGAAAATTGTAGAATTTTATGAAGGAAAAAAATTAAGTTTAAAATAATGATTTTGAAACACATAGGTATATTAGAACACATAGGAAGTGTCAAAATCTATGTATTCTATGTACCTATGTGTTTTGAAATCTATGTTTCCTATATCCCTCTGTGTTTCAAAAAAAAACAAAAAAATAATGGCAACTGTATCGAAAAAAAAATCTAACAAAAAGTTATATTGGATCTTGGGCGGCACGATTGCCGTTTTGCTGACGATTGCAGCTATCAAAGGGCGCGGCGAGAAAAAAGGCGAGAAAATTTATGCTGAAAAAGCTCAAAAACGCACGATTGTCCAATTAGTTTCTGCGAGTGGGCGCATTTTCCCAGAAAAAGAAATTAAAATAAGTTCTGATGTATCAGGGCAACTTGTCGAATTGACCGTTAAAGAAGGCGATTCTGTCAAAGCGGGACAATTATTAGCGCGGGTCAATCCTGAAACTTATCAAAATCAAATTGAACGGGGTGAAGCGTCTGTAAACGCATCTCGCGCTCAACAAGCAAATGCGCAAGCTCAAATTGAAAACATTAAAGCGCGGCTTGGCACAACGCAAGCACAACGCGAACAAATTGAGGCTCAATTAGTTAACACGCGTAATGCTTTTAAACGCAATGAAAAATTGCATCATGAAGGGGTTGTTTCAGACGCGGATTTTGAACAAACGCAATCGCAATTGCGCCAACAAGAAGCTAATTTAAAACAAATTGATGCAACTTTATCTGCATCTATATCTGAGATAAAATCATCTGAGGAGAGTGCAAAAGCGGCAGAGTATAATGTTCGCGGTTCAGAAGCCTCTTTAAAAGAGATGAAAACAGCTTTGAATAAAACTTCGATTTACGCGCCTGCAAATGGGATTGTTTCAAAACTAAATGTTGAAAAAGGTGAGCGCGTTGTGGGTACTGCGCAAATGTCGGGTACTGAAATGATGCGTTTGGCGAATATGAATTCGATGGAAGTGCAGGTCAATATCAGTGAAAATGATATTTTGCGGGTCAGCGTTGGCAATGAGGTGGAAATTGATGTGGCAGCGTATCAAGGTAGGAAGTTTAAAGGGCGTGTCACAGAAATTGCAAATACGGCGGCTAACGCAACCACAGCTTCAGGACAATTAAATTTGACAACTGACCAAGTAACCAATTTTGTGGTTAAAATTCGCATTGATGCAGCATCTTATTCGGATTTAATGCAAAATGGCAAATCTCCATTTCGTCCTGGCATGTCTGCGGATGTGAATATTCGTACCAATACAGTTGGTGAGGCATTAAGCATTCCAATTCAGGCTGTCACAACTCGTGATGAAAAAAAGGAAGAAGCCGCTAAAAAACCACAAAAAGAAGGCGAAACGGAAAAAATAAGCAACATTCCAGTTCAAACAGTCGTCTTTGTGTGCAGCGCGGATACGGTTAAGCAAGTGGAGGTCAAAACGGGCATTCAAGACAACGATTTTATTCAAATTACGTCTGGTTTGAAGGAAGGTGATGAAGTTGTTGCAGAACCTTATAACGCAATTGCCCGAAAATTAAAAACTGGTATGAAAGTTGAAAAAACAGATAAGAAGTCGCTTTATAAAAATAATAAAAAACCGTTTGAATCGTAATTCGATTCAAACGATTCCAAGATATTCTTCATATTGTCAAAACTAGTGAGTAATTTTGAGTCCTTGCAAGCAACAATCTTGCAAGGTTTTTTTTTGTATTGATGAATGATGAATCTATAATTCATTGATAATCAATTTTTTATTAAATTCATCACTATACGGCTTATTTGAAAATTTTCTTAAACAAGGTATCTACACCGCGCTCTATCTGCGAAAAAACATTATCCGCTTTATAAATACGTTGCATATCTGTTATAATTTCGGCTCTATCCTTCGGAGTTGGAAAATATTGCTCCCGATAAGACAAAATTACATCTAATGCTTCAGAATCAGTACATTTTTTAAAACTTTTTTTCACATTTTCGTACTGCTCTTTCGACAAAGTTGGAATGATTTGGTCTTCCTCCTCTGCCGTGATGTGGCTATCTGCATTCGCGGCGTACAACATCACGAATGCGTGAAATTCTTCATACGACCAATTATTTTCTGTTTTTTTTATCATTTTATTTGTTTTTGTTGATTTTATAATCATTCGTTTTAGTTAGTTAACTAATTGATAATCAAGGATTTAACCAACTAATTTAATTTATTTAGCAATTTATCTGAAATTTAATTTTCGAGTCAAATCGCCATCTTTTAATAGTGTGGACGCAGCATCATTCAATTTGTAACCGCGTCGAATCGTGCGGTTGCGCGAAGACAATAATCCATACGCCCCATTTGAAAAATTCGTATAAGTTGGAATCTCTTGTGATGCCGTAATACCTGTGTTTGCTAACGCAACATTCATAAAATCAAAGAGTTCGACACTACCTGCATTTACTTCTATATCAAAATTTTTAAAATATCTTGCTCCAGAAATCACGGGTAAAGCATCTGCCATATAACGAAACATCTCTATACCATTGCGTTCAGGATACATCGCAATAGCGGGTCTGCCCGCATTCGTAGCCCGTTCTAATCGCGTTTTGAAATCCCAAGGCAATGTTTTTGCGACACGATTCCCATTCGCTTCAATCTCATCATAATTCAAATGCACTCGAATATCATAAAATTTTGCCACCTTTTCCTCCGAACGCAAACCAATTGTCAACGAAGATAAATTGGTTATCGGCACATAAGGCGAATCAAAATTTGGAAAACCGTCTAATATTTCATAATCACCAACAAATTGTGTCGTCGCTTGCGTCAATATTTTTTCGCCTTGGCGCACTTCCAAACGCACTTTCATATCTGCCTGCGGCATGAAAACATCGTGTTTTATTTTATACAAATAGTTGGGCGCGTTGACAAATAAACCATCATTGCGCGGATAACCTTCTTTATTGCCATCTACTCGTTGCAACGTAAAAGATTCAGATGTTGACACTTTCACCAATTTGACGACAATATCTTTATAAAAAAGTGCATTTGTATCTTTCGCTAAGGCAATGCCTGACTTTTTCGCATCCGCAAATCCATGCTCTACGCGGATATACGTCGCCGTATCGCTCAAACTTAACATCCCGTACACGACAGGAATTTCTTTGGGCGTGTCAATCAAATCAAATTCATTAGAGCAGCCTGCAAAAATACTAACTGTCGTTAAAGCAAACAATATGTTTTTAAAAATGCTCATATATTGAGTTTTAAAGAGTACAAAAAAAAGTCAAAGCAAAGGTAATTAAATTGTTGAAATCTAAAAAAATTATTTCGCGGGTGCATTACGCCCTGATGAGGTTTCTTTATTCATTTATTTTTCAGTAAATTTTCGACCAGACATCACTTGAATGGCAGAACCATCCGCTAATAAAACAGATGTAGGTTTCATGGAATCCAATGATTTAAATGCAGTACCATATAATTGTTCAAAAGAACAGTTTATTTCACATTTTTCTACAGGAAAAACCCGCCAAGTGGGATGTTTTACTTCATACTCGGAAGTAGTTGTTTCGGATAATCGCGTGTAGCCCCAATAATGTTCGGTAATAAACTCCGATACCGAACCCGCCACAATGGATTGCGAGCGATTGCGAGCATTCACACCAATAGATTGCCATAGCCCGCCGAATCTCCAAGAATAATTGATTTGTAAAGTGTTATCATCTATCAACCATTGATGTTTCATCGGCATTGTTTGGTAATGCTCCCCATATAACTGATTGGCTACCAATGAAATAGCCATTTTCGGAACGATTTCTTTGATGAAAACAACGCCTCTTTTCCAAACCCCATTTTCCTTCCTATGCACGTAAAAACGCAAATTCACTTCTTCAAAACGGGTGTGAAATGGAATCGGAATGCCTTTCAAACAAGTTTTATCAAACAAAAAACCGACTAAACTCACATAATGAGTGCCATTAAAAGTATCTAACTCCGTTCCAGCAGGCAAAAAAGGTTGCAATAATGCAGGGTCAAACGCATAATTTGCCATGATTAAATAACGCCATTCAGCAGAAAGAAAAGGTTTCATATATTTTAAATTATTTTTGCCACAAATTACATACATTTTTACCAAATAATTTCACAAAAATTCGTTTTCAACAAAGACTTTTATTTTCTTTGTGCCTTGTGGAACCTCTGTTATCTTTTAAAACAAAACAACATGGAAAAAAAATTTTGCCAGCATTAGCGATACCGCCGAAAAGAAAATTACGTTCGCTGAAATAGCGAAAAACGTATATGCGTACACCACGCAAGGCGACCCAAATAGTGCCTTAGGTTTTTGAATTAAGTAGTGAAAGCGAAATAAACGACAACACCCTTTGGAAGGTTTGAAACCTTCCAAAGGGTGTATCTAATTGATTATCAATTATTTATCTAAATAAAAAGTTTATTATTTATTTTACACTACTTACTTATATTAAAAAAAATATTTTTATATCATTATTTTTTAGAATCATTCCATGCAAAAAAAATTATATTACACAGGTTTATATGGTGATAATTCGATTGAATTCGTGCGCGGACTCATACATCTGTATCCGTTTGGAGTGATTGGTAAAAAATTCAATAATAAGGTCAGTCTTCATGCACATCATAACCTTTTTCAAATCTTTATCATCGAAAAAGGCACTACTGAAATTCAATACAATGAACAAAAATATGAAATTTCCGCGCCCGCCTTTATAACGATTCCTAAAAATGTATTACACGGTTTTAATCATAAAGAGTCCGTAAGTGGTTGGATTATAACGCTTTCTGACATTGTTGTAGAACAATTATTGCAACCCGAAGCGGCTGTTATATTTGAAATGGATGCCATACATGTCACATCTCTTAACTCCGAAAAAAGTGATTTGGTAGAAGTCTATCAGACCATGAAAAAATGCATTTTGGAATATCAAAACAATTTGCCTGGCAAATTATTGATGTTGCAAAGTTTGGTCAGTCAATTAATGGTGCAATTATTCCGCCTCACCGACGAAAATAATAAAAACATTCCTGAATCAGACCCTATTAATAAGGTGTATTTTCGGCGATTCATGCAGCATATCAAAAAAACATATTCGTTTAAAAAGACAGTCGAGAATTATGCAAAAGATTTGAATATTTCCACAGGGCATTTGAATCGAATTTGTAATGCAGTTTCGGATAAATCGCCTAAAGAAGTGATTGTTGCTTATTTTATCGCAGAGGCACAACTCCTGCTAACGCATCTTGAAAAAACAATTACCGAAGTCGCTTATCAACTCGGTTTTGAAGACCCAAGCTATTTTGCACGACTTTTCAAACAAAAAACAGGGTTTTCGCCAAAGGCTTTTCGAGAAAAGCAAGGTCTTAAAATTTAAATACTGTTTTTTATACGCTTATGATAGATTTATCCTATAAATAAACGAAAAATCCTATCGGTATTGTTCGTAAATGTTGACATTTGTATCTGAAAGGATAACTTAAATGAATTACATTACAAGTTATTCATTTTTAATTACTTACAAAAAAATTGGATTTTGAATCAACCCGTTATAGAAAAAATTGAAACCATTATTGTTGATTTGCCGACGATTCGACCGCATCATTTGTCTATGACCGTCATGCGTAATCAAACAATGGTGATTATTCGCCTCTTTTGCAGCGATGGCATCGAAGGTTTGGGCGAAGCGACTACGATTGGTGGGTTGAGTTATGGGGAAGAGTCTCCTGAAAGTATTAAATTAAATATTGATACGTATTTTATACCGTTACTCATTGGAAAACAAGCAGATAAGATTCATCAAGCGATGTTTTTGTTGGATAAAAATGTTAAAGGAAATCGAATTGCGAAGTCGGGTATTGAAACGGCTCTTTTGGATGCACAAGGAAAACGTTTAAATGTGCCTATTTCAACGCTGCTCGGCGGCGCAGTAACCGATAGATTACCTGTTTTATGGACCTTAGCAAGTGGCGATACGCAACGCGATATTGAGGAAGCGGAAATGTATTTGGAAAATGGCAGACATCATACTTTTAAGTTGAAAATCGGTTGGCAAGACCCTAAAATTTCAATTGCACATGTCGCCGCCATTAAAAAAGCATTGGGCGATAGAGCAAAAGTGACCGTAGATGTGAATCAGGCTTGGGATGAAAGTACTGCAAAATGGGGCATTGCGAAATTGCAAGATGCCAATATTGATTTGATTGAACAACCAATTGCCAAAGAAAATTTTGATGGATTGGCGCGTTTAACACAAATATTTCGTGTACCGATTATGGCAGATGAATCACAAGCGGATTTAGCAGATACGCTGCGATTGGCGCAAATTCGAGCGTGTGATGTTTTTGCATTGAAAATTGCGAAAGCGGGCGGATTATATAATGTCTTGAAAGCGGCGGCGATTGCAGAAGCGGCGGACATTGCTTTGTATGGCGGTACGTTGTTAGAAGGCACAATTGGTTCGATTGCGTCAGCGCATGCATTCAGTACCGTTCGAAAAATGGCTTGGGGTACAGAACTTTTCGGACCACTTTTGTTAACGGACGATATTGTTAAAACTAAAATTGACTTTTCTAATGGTAGTTTTGCGTTGCCAAAAGGTGCAGGTTTGGGCTTAGAGTTAGATTTAGATAAATTAAATTTTTATAAACGAAAGTAATGATGAATAATTACTTAAATTATTGATTATCAATTACTTATCATTCATCATTCATCATTAAAAAATATGCTATTTCATGTAGAAATGACGTTGAGCGTTCCTTACGATATTGACAAAGTGCTTTTCAATGATTTGAAAATTAAAGAAAAAGCCATGTCACAGGAATTACAACGCAGTGGAAAATGGGTTAATATCTGGCGCATCGTCGGAAAATACGCCAATATCAGCCTTTTCAAGGTCGAAAGTCATGCAGAATTGCATGATATTTTGAGCAATTTGCCTTTATTTCCATTCATGGATATTAAAGTGACTCCCCTTTGTAAACATTATTCTTCCATCAAAGATGGCGAATTATAATTATAACTCATTTAAAATCAAATCTTTATAGATTATGAATAGAAGACAAATTGATGCCTTACTTAAAAAAATCGAAAGTACAGAGCATGGCGGCAATGAACGCGTTAAAGAAATCATCAATAGACTCGTTCGAGATTTGTGTTATATGATTGAAGACCTTGATATTCAACCTGATGAGTTTTGGAAAGCTATAGACTTTCTAACTCAAGCGGGCAAAAATCAAGAATATGGTTTGATTGCACCTGGTTTGGGATTGGAACATTTCCTCGACCTCCGAATGGACGAAGCAGAAATGCTCGCGGGCATCAAAGGCGGTACGCCGCGCACGATTGAAGGTCCGTTATACGTTGCGGGCGCACCTGTGAGCAATGGTTTTGCGCGACTCGACGACGGTAAAGAAGTGGAAAAAGGTGAAACGCTTTTTATGGAAGGTCAAGTGACCGATTTGAATGGTAAACCAATTCCAAATGCGTTAGTGGAGGTTTGGCATGCGAATTTAGATGGGCGTTATTCCTTTTTCGACCCTTCGCAAACCGATTATAACCATCGTAGAAGCATTGTTGCGGACGCAAATGGGCGATATCAGTTCAGAACGATTATTCCAAATGGATACAGTGTGCCGCCAAATGGCTCAACCGACCAACTTTTAAAAGCACTCGGAAGACATGGAACGCGCCCTGCACATATTCATTATTTTGTATCTGCAACGGGTCATCGCAAGTTGACAACTCAAATTAATATTGAAGGCGACCCCTATTTGTGGGATGATTTTGCATTTGCGACGCGGGAAGGGCTCGTTCCTGCCATCAAGCGCATCACAAATAGTCAAGCAAAAGTTCGATTTGGGATTGATAAAGCCGTTGCCATGTCAGAATTTAATATTCAATTGCATCCAGAAACGAAAACCATTTTCGATACCGATATTGAAAGAACAAGGGCGGGCTCGTAAAACGATTTACATAAATGCTTTAAAATCAATAGTATATATCATTTCAAACTCAGTAGAGATAGGGCATTGCTGATAGACGTAGAGCGAAGATAGCAATGATAGCGAAGATAGCAATGATAGCGAAGATAGCAATGATAGCGAAGATAGCAATGATAGCGAAGATAGGGCATTGCCCTATCTCTACATTTTATTTTATAATGTCAACATGAAGCTCACTAAAGAAAAACTCGCAACAATGGTTATGGACGACCCTAAAACGGGTTCGTTCAAATACAAAAGAAGCATTTTCACCGATGAAGCCCTTTTCGAGTTGGAAATGAAGCATATTTTTGAAGGTAACTGGATTTTCCTTGCGCATGAAAGTCAAATCAGTGAAGTGAATGATTATTTCAGTGCGTACATTGGGCGGCAACCGATTTTCATATCGCGCAATAAGCAAGGTGAATTGAATGCGTTTATGAATGCGTGTAGTCATCGCGGGGCGATGCTATGTCGTTACAAAAAAGGCAATAAAGCGACGTTTACATGCCCTTTTCACGGCTGGACGTTCAATAATTCGGGCAAATTGCTCAAAGTTAAGGATCCAAATGATGCAGGTTATCCCGACGCATTCAATAAAAATGGTTCCCATGATTTGCAAAAAGTGCCTCGTTTTGAGTCGTATAAAGGTTTTTTATTCGGCAGTTTAAACCCAAATGTGAAACCTTTAGTGGAACATTTAGGCGAAACGACTAAAATGATTGACATTATTACGGATCAATCACCGCAAGGTTTGGAAGTTTTGAAAGGCGCATCTACTT
>JBEEMZ010000089.1:0-18019 GCA_041192405.1 Bacteroidota bacterium
CGATGCCCCTGTGAGGATAATGATTTTGTCTTTTAAAGTTGCCATTTTTTATATTGTATTTTAATTAATTAAATTCATCATTCATTCATTCATTCATTCATTCATTCATTCATTCATTCATTTATTTCATTTTCATCAACACCGCATTCGCAAATAAGAATTTGCCTTGATACCAAAACGCTCTAAACAAAGGATTATCCGCCATATACACGATATGCCCGCGCCGCAACGATTGTACCGAAAACACACTTGTATTCCGTTGCGTTTCCCTAACTCGATGACCTGCAAAGCCTAATACTTGCAAATCTTTTCCAATATAACCTACATTCCAAACATTTTTTAAAACTTGAAACGCACTATTACTTGTTTTCAAACTATAATATGACTTCCCAAAACCGTAACCAAGCGGATGTGAATTATCCATAGACACCTTGAAAATCGCTCCAGGAATGTTATCAGAAGCGGCATCACGCTCCACATCGCAAAAATGAGCATATCGCCGCCGCATTTTTTCAGCATTTTCGACCGATTGAGCAATATCTTCTTCTTTTTTGGAGGCAAATTTAGTTAAAGCGAAATCTTTTTTATCCTCAAAAACACTCAATGCCTCTCCAATTAAAATCAATTTTCCACCTTCCGAAACCCAAGTTTTCAACCGAACCACACTTAAAGAATCCAATTTACTGTATCTGCCATCCGTCATCACGACAATATTGAATGCACCCAATTTCACCCGCGCCATATCCGCCACGCGAAGGGGCGTAATCGGCATTTTCAATTCCGTCTCGAAAAAATGCCATGCTTGACCGTAACCATTTTCATCTACTTCCTCATCGTACAGCACTGCAACATTCGGTTTTACCAACAAATCCAACTTTTCAGACCCAAAATCACGCCCTTTTGACACAAATCCTGTATAAACGGCTGTTAAATCTTGTTCATTTTGGAGCGCAAGTGCTCTTATTTCGCGGTCAAAACGCTCTCCCATCTGCATATTATCCGCCCGTGTAAATACTAATGTACCACTTTGATACGATTTGTCTTCTACTTCAAATGCCTCTCTTGCCGCCCGTACTTTCATCCCACGCTGCATCGCTATACTTAAAAAATGTGCATTTGCCAATGATTCCCAACGCATTATATATGCGTAAGGTGTTTCATTTGATTTTGCAGTTTCCACGATTGCAGCAGGGAAAGCATAAGCAGCATTGGTTTCAATTGCTTTTTGCGAAGCATACGTTTCCAAACCATACGCATACGGCAATGCCCATGCCGTAATATCATAAGTCAATGAATCCACAATTTCGGCAGTCGGGTCAAATAACACTTGTGTTAAAATACCCATCGGTTGATGTGCATTGATGACCAAATCACCTTCTGAAACCTTAAAAGTAGCATCATCTTTAAGGTTTATATAATCAAAACCTTTCATTTGTGCTTCTTTTTTGACCGTTCCATATTTGATTTTATGTCTATCTAATAAGGTACAAAGCGACTTTATTTTATCTTTTGAATTATTTTTTTTAATAACGTAAGATTGATAAGCACCAGGCGGTGCAGTGCGCCCTTTTTGGAAAAAATCTTCAAAATTTTTGTTTAATCTATCTGAATTTTTAGCCGCCATTTCAACCGTCGAAAGAGCCGTTGCCAAATGATGTTGAATTCTATCTTTGAGGGTCAAGGTTATTCCATTTTCGAGGAGGATGGAACGACCTGCGCGAATCCCACCTTGTTCATACGTCATGCCAATCGCGCCATTAAAAGTGGGGTACGTATCGCCGTATCCAGGGTAAAAAAGGTCAAAAATTTCCTTTGAAAAGTATAACCAACCCGATTTATCGAAGGTTTTAGCATGATTTTTACCAATTTCGACTTGAAAATCGCGTTGAAAAGGGGTGATAAAACGATGATAAGGCGCGGCAGCAGGCGCGAAATAGTACGGGTCATTATAACCCATTTCGTGAAAATCGGGCACAACTTGCGGCATCCATTGATGATACACTTCTAAACGGCGTTGCGTTTCGAGTTGCGTAGCCCATGCCCAATCTCGATTTAAATCAAACAAATAGTGGTTATAACGCCCTGCTGGCCAGGGTTCGTGGTGTTCACGAGCGTCAGGATGCACGTTTGGGACATTATCAGAAGCATTAATATACCAATGTGTATAGCGACTATAACCATCAGGATTCACACACGGGTCAATAATCAAAATGGTACTTTTCAACCATTTTTGAATTTCTTTATTATCGGGATTTACTAAATGATGGAGCAAGGTCATTGAAGTTTCTGAACTTGCGGGTTCATTGCCATGAACGTTCATGCTAATCCAAACGACCGCAGGTGAATTTGCCGTCGGAGTGCCTTCAACTAAACCCGTTTTGCGTAAATGATTGATTCTCAATACTTCTAAATTTGCCATATTTTCTGGCGACGAGATAATCGCATATAAAAGCGGGCGATTTTCGGAAGTTCTCCCATATTCACTGAGTTTCACTTGGCGCGAATGTCGAGCAACATGTTGGTAATAATCCACTAAAAGGTGATGCGACGTAAATTGTTCGCCTAAACGATGTGGCAAAAAATCGTCAGGCGAGAGTAATTGTTGTGCTTGAATGGGTAACAAAAAGTTCCAAAATAGCACAAAAAAGAAACATTGATTAAAAAAAGAAAAGTTTTTTTTCATTTTGTGACGTTGATAATATTTCAAACGACAAAGCTATCAATTATTTATAAGGATAAGATTTTTTTGAATCTAGTTTTTTTTAAATTGTTGTTTTATATATAGCATAGACAACATTTTTCTGAATGTGGATTGATTGGAGTTGTTGGATTAAAAAAAATCCGACAAATCCAATCAATCCACATTCAGAAAAAAATATCCCAACAAAAAAACTATAATTCCAAAACTTTCGTTGTCCAATCCCTCCATTTTTGGCACAAAGCCGCATCTTCCGCTAAATTTTTGCCAAAAGTTGGCACCATTTGTTTCAAACGATTTTGCCATTCCAACGTTTTCATGGCATTCGGAAAGCACTTTTTCAACACATCCAACATCACCGAAACCGACGTAGAAGCACCAGGCGACGCACCCAATAAAGCCGCAATCGTACCATCCGCCGAATGCACGATTTCAGTCCCAAATTCCAAAACGCCTCCTTTTTCGGGATGTTTTTTAATAATTTGGACGCGCTGACCTGCAATTTCGACCGTCCAATCCTCCATTTTCGCCGTCGGCACAAACGAATGCAGCACTTCCAAGCGTTCTTCGGGAGTCAATCGAACCTGTTCAATCAAATATTGCGTCAAAGGCAAATTATCCAAACCCACTTTTATCATTGGAATTAAATTGTCCCATTCCAACGATTTAAACAAATCCATGTAAGAGCCATGTTTTAAAAATTTGGTCGAAAAACCCGCGAATGGACCAAATAATAACTCCGCTTTTCCATTAATAATCCGCGTATCCAAATGTGGAACCGACATCGGCGGCGTGCCAACAGCCGCTTTTCCATACACTTTTGCGTGATGTTGTGCAATCACCGCTTCATTTGTGCAGCGCAGCCATTGCCCACTCACAGGAAAACCGCCATAACCTTCCGCTTCAGGAATATCCGATTTTTCCAACAAATACAACGCACCACCACCTGCACCAATAAAAACAAAATTTGCTTTGACGACCCTTTTTTCATGCGTAGCCAAATTTTTAACGGTGATATTCCAAATTTTCCCATTATCATTCCGTTCAATATCTCGAACTTCATGATGCAAATAAATATCTGTATTTTTTTGTTTATCCAAATACGCGAACAATTGTCGCGTCAACGCGCCAAAATTTACATCCGTACCCAAATCCATTCTCGTAGCCGCCACTTTTTGATTTACGTCCCGTTCGCGCATCATCAACGGCATCCATTCCATCAATTGAGCATGGTTTTCCGTGTATTCCATGCCTTTAAACAAATGATTTTTTGTTAATGTGTCAAAACGCTTTTTCAAAAACGCCACATCTTTTTCGCCTTCTACGAAACTAATATGAGGAATTCGATTAATAAAATCATTGGGTTCATCAATCATTTTATGATGCACGAGATATGCCCAAAATTGTTTAGAAATTTCAAATTGTTCATCTATTTTGAACGCTTTGGAGCAATCAATTGAGCCATCTTCGCGTTCCTGCGTGTAATTCAACTCGCAAAAAGCCGCATGACCTGTCCCCGCATTGTTCCAAGCATCGGAACTTTCGAGCGAAACGGCATCTAACCGTTCAAAAATGTCTATTTTCCAATTGGGTTGCAACTTATTGAGCAACACGCCAAGCGTCGCGCTCATAATCCCCGACCCGATTAACACAACGTGCATGGGTTCTGATTTTTGATTTTGATTCATTGTATGTAATGTAATTTTGGTTGCAAAAGTAATGAATTAATTAATTTCGGCTCGAATTGAGTCTATTTTAAGCATATTGCAAGCATTGGAGCAAGTATTTCAACACCTTTTTCCATATAAAAATTGGCAAAATTTAATTTTAAAGCGTTTTTATTTTGAAAAAAGCGTTTGAAAAGCGATCGGGGATCGACTTTCAAACGCTTTTTTCAAAATTTTATTGGGTTAAATCGTTTAAAACAGAATGAAGAAAAAAAAAGAAAAAATTAGCTTTTTTTTGCAATATTTAATTTTGAAAATCTACTTAAATTCAATAAAAAAATGGTTTTCTGTCAAAATTTTATTTTTCAGCTTTTTAATAAAAAACTTAGATTACAGCCTCCTAAAATAGCCTCCCGAATTTACGTCAAATAATTAGTGCAAATTCGTGTAATTCGTGGCAAAAAAATTTTACCTTTGCGCGTTTTCATTTTAGCAAAACAGTATGACGATTTCAATTAAAAAAATATCAAATACCTAAAACCATGTCCAACAATCTTTTAAAAGGTAAAAAAGGCATTATTTTCGGCGCGTTGAACGACCAATCTATTGCTTGGAAAGTGGCGCAAAAAGTAGTCGCAGAAGGCGCGACGATTACCTTGACTAATGCACCTGTTTCGATGCGGATGGGCGCAATCAAACAATTGGGTCAAGAATTAAATGCCGAAGTCATTGCTGCGGACGCAACCAATCTTGAAGATTTAAACAATTTGTTTGTCAAATCAATGGAAATTTTGGGCGGCAAAGTGGATTTTGTCTTGCATTCGATAGGCATGTCGCTGAATGTCCGCAAAGGCAAGGCGTACACCGATGTCAATTACGAATGGATGAAACAAACTTTTGATATATCGGCGATTAGTTTCCATAAAATGATGCAAACGATGTTAAAATTGGACGCAATCAACGATCATGGCAGCATTATGGCACTGACGTACATCGCGGCGCAACGTGTTTTCCCCGATTACAATGAAATGGCGGAGTCAAAAGCATTATTAGAATCGTTTGCACGCAGCTTTGGGTATCACTACGGCGTTCAGAAAAAGGTGCGCGTCAACACAATTTCGCAATCGCCGACTTGGACGACGGCAGGCAGTGGCGTAAAAGGATTCAAAGAATTTTACGAATATGCAGAAAAAATGTCGCCTTTGGGCAATGCGTCTGCGGAATCGTGCGCGGATTATTGCGCAGTCATGTTTTCAGATTTGACGCGATTTGTGACGATGCAAAACTTGTATCACGATGGTGGATTTAGCTCTATGGGCATGAGTCCCGCGCTTTTAAATATGTAAAGCAGCAACTATATAAGTACATAGGAGACATCGTATCTTAATTTTTTTCATACTATGTCACCTATGTTCCTATGTGTTTGCAATAACTATACAAACTATTGATAATGAGGTACTTATACTTTTTTTTTTAATTATTTTAATACCAAAGTTATTGATTGCACAAGGCCCGCCGCCAGGCGTTGGCGGCAATTCCAATAACAATAATAATGCGTCGCAACCAAATCCTACGGAAATAGAAGCCGAAGAAGAAAAACCTGATACAGCGACTATTTATTACCATTATGCGCGTCAACTCAATGATTTTCAATCATTTAACGACACTGCTTTAAATAAAAATTTTCATCAATACGACCCTGCGCGACGCAATCGTTTTGATGCTTTTCATTTAGGAAACGTTGGAACGGCGATGTTACCAGTGGTGTATCAATCTCGAAACCGCTTTGGTTTGGACTTGGGACAACACCTATTTGATGCGTATCGGCTTGATAATCAAGACATTCCATTTTATAAATTAAAAAATGCGTTGACTGATGTGCAATACGATTTCACAAGTCAAGCCAATTCCAATTTGAAAGCACAATTTTCAAGAAACTTTGCAGGTGGTTTGAATTTTACGCTTCAATATCAGCGCACAATGAATTTAAATGATATTTTTAAAAATATCAAAGATTCATTTTACTTGTTGCCGCGTGCGCGTACTTCCTCGTTTGGCATTGGTTTTTGGTATCACGACAAGGGCGAAAAATATGATGGCTTTTTTACGTTTACGAATAACATTGTCATTCAACGAAATACAGGTGGCATCATTTCAGATACGAATTTGACGCGACTGATTCGGAACACGACTCCTCCAACAATTCCGACTTTTTTGGACGACACGACTTATCAGACAACGCGCACTTATGCGTATCGGCATTTTTACAAACTGAATAAAAAAGATTCGACAGGCGCGAAACGGCAATATTTATTGTCGCATCAAATCCAATATGTGCAGCAATCTTATAAATTTGATGATTTTCAGACCAATACCGTTTTTGATAGTGCGTATTTCAAAACATTTTTAACAGATAGGCGTGGCTTACGTTATTTTTTATCAAACAATTTAGTTGAAAATAGTTTTGCTATCAGCACAACGCAAGCGCGTAAACAAGTCGTGGATACGTTGAAAAAACGTTCTAACAATGTTCTTGCGGTTCAAAAAGACTGGTTTGAAGTTGGTTTAGTGCATCAATATCGTCAAATCAATGAAGAACCGTTAAATTATACCAACCAAAATGTTTTAATAACAGGTCGTTGGAATTTCTCACCCAATGACCAATTGCGATTAGAAAGCTATGCACATTTTAATGTTTTGGGTGCAAATTTGGGTGATTATCGTGTTAGCGGGAATTTATATTTGAATCTTAAAAATATTGGCAGTCTGCAAGCGACTTTTCTGAATCAATTATCAGAACCCTCTTTGTTGGAAAAGCGACTTTTTGTTTCTCAACGGAAACTTTGGGATAACAATTTCAACAAAACGTTGGAAACAAATCTTGTCGGAACAATCCAAATTCCAAGACTTCGATTTGAAGGAACGGTTGGATATATTTTGTTAAACAATTATGTGTATTTTGATTCTTTGGCTTATGCGAGGCAACTTAGCTCGCCTGTAAGCATTTTACAACTCATTGTAAAACAAGACTTTACGTTTAAAAACGTTCATTTTGATTCGGAATTAGCCTTTCAAAAAGCGACCGATAAAGTGTTGCGGTTGCCTGATTTATATGGAAAACACTCTTTATATTTTGAAGGAAAAGTTTTCAAACAAGTCATGTTATTGCGAGTGGGTGTAGATGTGCGTTATGCGAATACGTATTTGGGTTATGGCTACACGCCATTGACGGGACAATTTTATTTACAAAACGACGCAAATAAAACTTTTTTTCCATTTATAGATGCATTTTTGTCGGCGAAAGTGGAGCGATTTAGAGTTTTTATTAAATATGAAAATATGAGTAAGTTATTGAGTATCAATAAGAATGTTGGTTTTGGGACGGCTTTTTATCCGATTCCAGAACAAAATTTAAGAGTTGGTATTCGATGGGAATTGCGTAATTAATTAAAAAAATAAGCTACGAATTACGTGAATTTTTACGAATATAGTCAAGTTGCTAAGTATTGATTGCCACAAATTACACGAATTTACACAACTTAGGAGTGAAAATTCGTGTAATTCGTAGCAAAAATTGAGGAAATAGCAACTTTAATTCGTGCCTTGTTTTCCTAATTTAAATTACTCAACAACAATACGATGTCCATCAAATTCTATTTGAAATCCAACGCGAATTTTATTGCGTTTGCGCAATTCCACCACCTCGTTGACTTTCACTTGTCCATCCGTAATACAATAATTGGCATGTCCGCCCGTTTCGACTAAGCCAACAAATTTTAAAAGTTGATTCAATTCGATATATTCCTTTCCGTTTAATTGAAATGTATGCATTTCAATATCTTTTTTATTCTTATTCATAATTCATTGAAATTTAAATCATTAACTTTGCTTTACGCCAACGCCGCGTCCAATGTTCATCTGTTTGAACATGGTTCTCACGAACGTATTTTAAAACATTTTGATAAAACACATCGGTTGCGAATGCAGCAGCGTTGCGAACCACGACACCTTCCATTTCATCGCCGAGTGGTAGATAAGGCAGTGCCTTATCTCTACTGATGTATTGTAAAATTGTATTGGTTAATTGTACTTCCTTAAATTTGCCGCGCTCCAAAACAGGTGCGGTTTTCAAATCCAACGCTTGCGCATAAAACGTCACTTCATCCCAAGAAAGCCAAGTATCGCCATCCCGAATCGCAAAGACAAAAAAATAAGCAGGCAATTTTGCATACTCAATACTATGTACGCCATACAAATTTTCACCAAAAATCTCTAAATCACCCAAATAAGATTTTGTATTTGACCAAATTTGCCACATATTTTCTGCCCAAGGGTTGCGCGTAGGCGCGGCATGAGAGCGTGCATAAACGCCATCTGCTTTTAAACACGTATTTTCACCATCCAATTTTTCTGTAATTACCAACTCATTTTCTAAAATGCCTTGCCAATCAAATGATATTTTATCATCATTTTTCGCGCCTTTTGAGAAGGGAAAATGATAGGTTCTGTCATATTTTCTACTTTGCGTCATTGTAAACGGTGCTAAAAGAGTAGTTTAATTAAAAAAATCAATTTCACAAGGCTGTAAGCCGCTCGACCAATTGATAAACTCTTGCTTGCTGTTAACTATTAGTTGCTCAATTTCTTAAAAACTAAGCTGTTTTGCCATCGTTTAAGCTGCTCATAACCACCGGTTCTTCACGGTACGCTAATTGGGTGGTTGATTTATCGGCTTGTTCGGCCTTTTTGCCCGTCACCTTTTCAGTACTGATTAAGACCACCGTCGTATTGATGCGTTTAGCATCCTCTTTAATACGGTCTCTTTTTTTATGCGGTTTTTGGGCTTTAACCCCTACATCGTCCATCATTAAAATCACTTCGCCTTGCTCGCTATTATAGATATTTATGGATTCGTTAACAACGATCTGTAACGGCTTCTTTTCCTTTTCAAGGGCGTTCGATGCCCATTTATTGCTAATTAACAGCGCTTTACGTAGTAAATATTTCTTAATACCGCCTCCACTGAATCTAAAAGTACCCGTATGTTGAGTAAGCAGACGACTGACTTTTGTATAACTCAAATCCAAATCTTGTTCGATTATCGTTTCTTCGCCTGCATCATTGCAAATGATTAATTTAGCTGTCATTTTTTTGATTTTAATAAGTTGAATTTTTTGTAACTTTGCAAAGTTAGACAACTTTAGGCAATGTTCGAGCAACTAATAGTTAACAGTAAGTATTTTTTTGACGATTTTCAAAACAAAGACTATATTTGTATTCCAAAAACAAGATTCACGGTTTTCACTCATTATCAACAAGCACCTTATGTTTAAACAAGGTATCTTCTCCTTATTATTGCTTTTAGGAGCAAGCGATTTATGGTCCCAACATGAAATTACACCTGGTGTGCAATTCAATGATGACCGCTACAAACAAATTCCACGTCGTGCAACGCGTCGAGGTGCCAAGTCCGTTCCCAAAAACACCTCTCTGAAAATATACGCGCCGCAAGCAGGCAATCAAGCCGATCGTTCTACTTGTTTGGCTTGGGCAACTGCCTATGCTTTAACGATTCAAGAAGCACGACAACTCGGTGTTACCGATAAGGAACAGATTCAAAAATTATTTTATTCGCCTGCCTTTATCTATCATCATATTAAGGATGAAGGCGATGTGAATTGTATGAATGGCGCAGATTTTTTACGCGCTATGAATGCGATTCAACAAAATGGTGTGGTGCGTTATCAGGATTTGCCCACCGATTGCCCTCAATCTATTTCAACGGATTTAAAAAATAAGGCATTTCGAGGCATTGCGCCCACTTTCAACCGCCTCATGGAGCCAAAGGAGGCTCAAAATTTAAGTATCAAAAAAGCATTATCAGAAGGGAATCCTGTGATTATTGTTCAACAAGGCAAAACGATGGGACATGCTATGTGTGTGGTTGGTTACAAGGATGACCCCGAACTACCAAATGAAGGTTATTTTGAAGTATTAGATTCTCGTGGTAATACCTGGAAAGACAACGGTTTTGCCAGAATTCCTTATAAAATATTTAAAGAACAAATTGTTTATGCCGTAGAAGTTCCGCCTTTATTGGAATTGCCGAAAACGGGCAAACCTGTCGTGGATTCCGTTCAGCAGGTGAAATCATTTAAGAGTGAAGTCTATTTAAGAGGTGAAAATACGGCTAAAATTGAGTTAAAAACAGCCGTTTCTGAATTAACCAATAAGAAACGAGGCGCGGGCGTTGGCAAAAGAACTAAATCAAGTCATTATATTGCTGCACAGCCCGTCACGAAGGATTTTGGCTATCAAGTTTGGGTGGATAATGCTGCTTCTGCTTATGTGTATATTTTGAATTTCGATTCGCGCAAAGTGGTGGATTTGTTGTTTCCGCATAATGATACGGTGAGTCCGTATATGGGTAAACAAAGTGGTATCACATTGCCTTCTGATGATGAAATGATTTTTTTTGATGATAATAAAGGCGTAGATTATTGTTGTATCTTATTGAGTAACAAGCCTTTAGATATGAAGGAGTTAAAACAAAAAATTGAAGCCGAAGCCGTGAAAACAGATTCAACGGGTAAATCACCTATTTTTGCGAAATGTTTGGAAACCGTTTTGGGTGAAAAATTGGCAGGCATTGGGGATGATTCCATTAAATATGATGCCGAAAAACATGTTTTGAATTTGAATATGAAAACCGATAAAAATATCGCTGCGATGATTATCGAATTTGAACATAAATAATGATGAATGATGAATGATGAATTGTACAATTCATCATTCATCATTCACCCTTATTTTTTCTTCCACTCTGCAATGGATTTCTCATTCATGCGAACATAATCCATATTTTTTTCTTTTTCAGCCAAGTCACGCGATTTAGTAGCCGTTTCAATGGCACCTTTATAATCGCCCAATTTTTCTTGAATCAACGCTTTTTGGCGCAAAGTCCAGAATTTTTCACCATTCATTTGCAACGATTTGTTGACCCATTCCAATGCTTGTTTCATATCTTTGCCACTTTCGAGGTAGTAACGACCCGCCGCAAAATACGCATCGCCTGACGGCCCATTCAAGGTGGTTTTGATAGCACCCATAACTTTCGTATCCGTTGGAACGGTGAAAGGAATGCTAATACGTGTATTTTCCCACGTCAATTCCACTTTTGCACCATTATTATTGCAATCTGCCAACTGAGCTGTAAATGTTTCCACCAGATCATTCATCGGACTCGCCTTCAAATTGAAACGGATGGCATCATCTTCCATTTTGTAACCATTCGCACCCCAATTATCGGTTTTTTTGCTGATAATGATGACCCATTCTTCCTTTGCAGGAATCGTATATAACGCATAAGTACCTTTTGGCAACCATTTGTTATTAAATTGGACGGAATCACTGAAGGTTAATTTCGTTGGATTGTTCGCGCCTGTACGCCAGATTTCACCAAAAGGCACTAATTCACCATATACTTTGCGCCCCTTCGCGCTTGGACGAGAATATTCAATTTTCACATCCGTCAAACCAACTTGTTGACTAATGGTTGCCGTCGGACTCGCCGCAGGGGTTTGAATTTGCGCATCAAGGCTCCATGCCAAAAAAGACGCACCTAAAAATAGGCATATTTTTTTCATAACTCGCTGATTTATAATGAAATAATTAAAAATTAAATAATGATGAATGATGAATTTTAAAATTCATCATTCATCATTCCTTACCAAACAAATTGTATATCTTGCACCAAATCTGCATGTAAACTTTTGCTAACAGGACAGGTCAATGCAGCATGTTCCAATGCTTTTCGTTGCTTTTCGGTGTAAATTTTATCTTGCGGCATCTTGACGACTGCCTCAATTTTAGAAATGCGACGCGGATTCGCAGCCATCCCTTTCAGGATTTCAACGCGAGTACCGTCAATATTGATTTCATGTTGCCGCGCATAAATGCCCATGATGCTCAACATGCAACTCCCCAATGCCGCCGCAACCAAATCCGTCGGCGAAAAGGCTTCTCCTTTGCCGTGATTATCTTTGGGTGCGTCCGTGTGTATCGTGTTATGCGACTGAATGTGCACCATTTCGGTGCGCAAATCGCCTTGATAAGTAATGATAGCAGTCATAATTTGATTTTAGTTTCCTTTGGAATGACAAAAATTACCAATTCATTCGTTTGCACAAAGTTGTAATATGTGCGGTATGATGTTTCCCATGCCAAGCGTATAAACCAAGCATTCGTTTCAAAGGTAAATTTACATCCATGTCTGGATGATAAAAGGTGCGATTGAATTCAGCAGGAGCTGTATTTTTGAGAATCACCGTCCAACGTTCATGCAACGCTTTGAGCAATTGTAACGAAACTTCGACGGGCAATTGACTATCAGGCAATTCCGCCCAACGCGCTTCCAAATACGGTTTAATCGTCGGATTCTCCTCCGTCAATGCCAATTTGAAACGGCAAAAAGCATTAATATGACTGTCCGCAAGATGATGCACGACTTGTCGAACCGTCCAGCCATCGGGACGATACGGCGTATCTAATTGATTGATATTCAAATTGTTAACCGCATCAAAAACCGCTTTTGGCAAATTTTCAATGTCTGCAATCCACGTTTTAATGATTTCAGTAGTAATGGTTTTAGGCGGTTCAAACGAGCCAATTGGGAATTTTAAAACATCAAGACTTATTGCTTCCATGATTTTAAAAAAGATTTGTTTGAAAATAAAAAAGCAAATTCGGCGCAATGTTACTGAACTTTTGTGATAGCAAGGTAGTTTTAAACTATTTTTTTTGGTTTTAATAAGGCACTTTGCGCTTTTAGGCGGGTTGCATGGGAACGTTATAGGACAAAATTTGCTTACACTCATTGCCCACATACACCAAACAAAACCCTAATAAATTCGGGCGTTGAAACCGCGCCAATTGCATATAATCGGCTAATTGAACCGTTGCTTTTTCGATTACATGGTCTAACAATGGTTTTACAGGAATCGGTAGCGGCGTTGTCGGCAGCGCAACTTTGGTTTTTCGCGTTTTGGCAACCTTTTTTGGAAGCGCAGGCGGATCCACGATTTTTTCGTCTTTGTCCACCCATTTATCCGCATTTTCTTTTTTAATATATTTCAATTCGATTAAAACTTCATGTTTGATATTCACTTGTGGAATCCGTTCCAAAAAAATGTCAATAAATCGTTTTTCCACTTCATATTCACTGCGAATCAAGTAGTTTTCATACGGAAACAGCAATCCCACGACCAATGTTTTCAAATGTTTTTCATTATACGCAAGGTTATCCCGATTGGAATGCGCTTTTTGCAACGCTTGCTCAACCCAGCGTGTAAACGGCTCAATATGCCCCTGCGTCACTAATTGACCAATCGCTTCTCGAATCTCGTATTGAATCGTGCCATACGCCATCCCCAATTGTAACGCGACAAAATAATCATAATAGAGACTTTTAATCACATAATTCGGCATTTGAAACGTATAATCATTGCCAAAAAGCGATTTCAACGTGGTCATCCCCGTATAAAACAGCATACTCCAAATTTCTTTCAACCCGAATCCAACAGCCACATTAAAACGGTCGGTCAAGTAACTTTTAATTTCGCCCGTTTCTAAAAACGTCTTCAAATACGCCAAACCTGTTTCTTCATTATTGCCGATTCGGAAAATTTGGGCAATTTTTTGATAATCCGTCGCAACATTGGCAGTCAACATTTTAGTAGGATATTTGCCCTCACTCTGATAGTAATTCGCAAAATATAAGACCATTTCAGGATTATATAAATGGTCAGGGTTATCTAAATTGAACCGATACCCGTCGTACCACTCTCGTAAAACACTTCGTTTTTCAATACAATCGGTCTCCGACAGCCCCAATCGAGCTAATAAATCCAGTACTTCGGCTTCGGTAAAACCCATCATATTGTGAAAACGGGTGCGCAACGAAAAATCTGTTATAATGTTAAATCCACTCGTCATGCTATCTACGGTCACGGGTGCAACCCCTGTCATAAAAATGCGTCCAATGCTACCTGTTCCCGCTTCAGTTTTCAAGACCTCATAAAATTTGCGTACATAGCCATTTTTTGAAACAATCTCTTTAAATTCTGTAAAATGGAAGGATAATAATTCGTTCGTAAATTGGTCATATTCATCTACCAATACATAAACGGCACGAGTCAACCGATTTTGACGATAACAACCGAAGAAATCAACCGCAACACTTGACGCTAAGGTTTGATTTAAAATGGACGTTTGCTGTGCCACAGTGAACGCTTCGGGATAGGCACTCATGAAACTTTTAAAGCCGTCTTTCACTTTGACTAAAAACGATTCATGTATCCTTTGAACTTCATTCGTTTCAATCCCACTAAAATCAAAGCGCAAAATCATAAATTGATTTGCCAACGGCGTAGGATGTCTGCCGATGTACAAATCACCAAATAACATTTGGAAATCAGCCACTTTACTCATATCGTAATAATGTGCTAAAATGCTGATTATCAAGGACTTACCAAATCGGCGCGGTCTTAAAAACATACTATATCGAGCACCGTAAATTTCCAATGCCTCAATATAATTCGTGCGATCTACAAAGAAACAATTATCGGCTCGCAACCTATTAAAATCTGCAAGCGCGTAAGGTATTTTCAGCATAACGTTTTAATTTTGAGTGACAAATATAAGCTATTTCACTTAATTGCGCAAAAAATATTCCAACTTGCAAATTAATATATTAAAATAATCAGTTTATTCAAAATAAAAAATGGACATTCAAACGCTATCGCCTTGAAAGCCCATTTTTCACCGTTTCAAAATATTACTTTCTACTATGCAATTTCTTATCATAATCACTGATTAACAAATGACCTTCTTCTTTAATAAGAACATTCAACCGATAGCGTTTCGCCACAGATGCGACTTCTGCCGCTTCCATGCTGCCTCTCAATGCCAATTCAATAGACAAACCGCGCAATAATTCTAAATGCCGATTCAATAATTCCTTCGTTTCGCCGACCAAACGCGTAATCATTTTTTCCACATCGGTATCCGTTGCACGCCACTCCATGCCATAACCGCGCTCATCAACCGAGTAATTCGCTTGAAATTCATCATCAAAACCATATCGCCGCACATAATCAAGGGTCATTTTCGTCGCTTCCACGCGGTCTTGAATCCGTCCAACCGATGCTTCATCTGCGCCAAAAATCACTTCTTCCGCAATTCCACCCGCTAAATAGATTTTTATCATATTCAACAAACTGCGTTTTGTCGTATGAATTTGGTGTGGAAATGTGAATCCTGCCGCATAACTGCTCGCCACTTTGCTTTTCAATTGCAACGGCGCAACGCCCATCAATGCCATATAAGCGACGGCATGCCCCGCCTCATGTACGCTGATGTTCGCAACCGCAGCCGCTTGATTGCTTTGCCGAATTTTGTCAATCCGCCCCACATAAGGTATAACTACTTGATTTTTAACGCTTTCTGTTCCAACAGTTGCAATAATTTTAGCATCTTTTCCATTGCCTTCATACTTGACCTGAATATGCGTCATGTCGTTCAACAACGCATCGCAGAACAATTGAGATAATTGCGCTTCCAGAATATCGGTCACGCTCGAAAAAACAGGGCGAACGCCTTGCACGGGAAATACGCCATTTCGATAAATCAATTTGTGAATCGAAGGGTCAATCGTCAATTCAAGCCCTAATTGCGCTTTGGCATCTTTGATGACCCGTTGCACTTCGCGCTCAATCAAATGTTCAAAATCTTGCTTGCGTAAGCTCGTGTAAATCAAATGAATATTCCCAAAACGCGCCACTTGTTCAGGTCTAAATTTTTGCGTCAAAGCGTTTTTGACATCTACGACCGTGATTTTCTGTGTGAACGAATAGAAAATATCGGCATCTACATCCGCTTCCGAAGTGCGTTCTGCCATTTGAAACGCTTCATCCAAATTGCCGCTAATAATAATCAACATTTTGGAATAATTAATCGGTTCATACACGACTTTACTCTTTTTGAGGCTGCGAATCAATTCAATAATCGCTTCATCGGGCATTTCAATGAGTTCTTCGAGGGTCGTGTACACGCCTAATTTTTTTTGTAATTCCTGCGCCTCCCAATACGACAAGATTTCATCTTCATCTTCGGATTCATCTTTATCTTTGAGTTTTTTGGCTTTTCGGCGTTCTTTTTCCTTGCGGCGGTAGAGAAATTTGATTAAAAGCTCATCAATTTCATTTTTTTCCTTTTTGGAAAGTCGCCCGTCACTCAATAATTCCCAAAAATCCGTGAATTTCGTTTGTTCAACAGGTTTACCTTCGTCGTCGAGGGTGTTAAAACGTTGAATCTCATCGAATAGCACAATCGAAGGTTTATCATCGGCGATGCCTTCTTTCTCGAAAACATCCGAAACCGATGAAACCCATTTCGTACTATCGGTGTTGCTCAACTCGATTTCAGCAAAGCGGTCTTGAAATTCCAATGATTTGACCATTTGGCGAATCAAATCGGTTTTACCCGTGCCCGTCATGCCCCAAAGGTTGATAATTACAGGGCGTTTAAGGATTTCGGGGACGAGATACCAAACTTGAAGGTATGATAAAAGGTCGTCAATGATGCGGTCAATGCCAATGAAACGCTCTTTTAATACTTTTCGAGTATTTTCGAGGGCTTTTTTGCGTTCCGCGATGATAGATTTGTTAAGATGGAGCATTATTGCGTGATTTCCTGTAACTTTTGTGACAAATAGGTTGCAAAAATAAACTATTTTTATGCTTTATGCACAATTTTTTTTAGAAACCTTTGTCAAACATAAAGGACTGCGATTTTGCATACCTTCGTTTTATAAAGCGATTGGACCATTTGTGGATTATTCTGTCGCCTTAGAGGAGATTGACGCTCAGTGCGTTTTATTTTTAGCGATACCTGAGCCGATTCACTACACTACTAAGTTGTTAAAGATTTAATATGTAAATACTTGATTATCAATTTATTTTTCCCCGCAGATGCTCGCAGATTTTCTTTTGGAGTCTTTTGCTGCGAAAATCGGCGAGGAAAAACATATTATAACATTAATAACTCCGTAGAATAATCTTGCGATAAATTTTCAACCGTTGTGATAATGGAATTGGCTCTAAAAGGCTGATTTAGAGCCAACCGATATGCTGCAAAAACAGCAAGAGATAATCAAAGATTGTATCAGTATGGACACGTTGCGGCAAATGATGAGTGATGCGGGCGTTCGGAAAACGAATATTGTCTTATTTGATGCTTGCCGCGAGAAATTGAGGGGCAAAACGACTAAAAAAACCGAAATCTTTTAAAGGTAACCCGAATCTTATGATTTTTCACGAATATCCGTATCGGCATTTGTGAAAAATGCGTAAAATTCGGGTTCCCTTTTGACCATTCTTAAATATTGCTCAATGGTTTATCTTTGGGCGACGAGATTTCAAAACTAAATATCAATCGTTTAGAATCTCTTGGTTTCAAATTGAAATCCCATAATAATTTGCCTGTTTCGGGATTAAATTTCGCATCACTATTTTCAGTATATTCAATTTTAATATTTTGTTCTTTGGTCACAGGCAGTTGGTCTTCGACCACCATCCGAATCGGAATATTCTTTGTA
>JBEEMZ010000090.1:0-17839 GCA_041192405.1 Bacteroidota bacterium
ATGATGTCGGGCGGCATAATCTACAACACCATTTCGATAGCGAATCTTTTGCAACTTTTGTTTATAATGTTCAAAACTATTATTTTTATCAAGGCGCGTTTGCGAGAGCGCGACCGTGTTTTCAACAAAAGTGACACAATCTAATTGTTTCAAATTGACCACCAAAACCTCTTTGCTCATTGGTTTCAAACGCGTTTTCGTGCGATGATTGCTATCCAATGTGAAATAAACATAAGGTGTACCCAAAAAACTTTTGCCAATGGTGACGACTGACGAAACAATATTTGGTTGCAATGCTAAAGGCAATTGCATTTTCGTTTCAAAAATCTGTTGATGCGCATTTTTGGGTTTTGTGACGATTTTGGAATGCTTGTCACTTGGCTTCACCATAATATCGGCGGATTTCGATTTCAACATTAATTGTTGTGCTGAACCATTCAAACTCAAACTTAAAAAGCCGCAAAAAAACAGCGTGCGTTTCATCATTTCATTTATTTTTAATTAAAAAATCTCAATTATTCAAAAAAAATAGCTTCTGCAAAATTGACTTATTTTTTCGGATAATCCATTAATATTTAAAACTTATTTTAAAATCTTCATTGGGCAACACTCATTGAATCAATAAATTACAGCCTCGAATATCGGAATAATCCAATCGCCCCAAAACTTCAAAAGAGGTATCTGCCTGCACGCGTCCCAAATCATCGGTTGCAATAAAACTAATTGTGTCAAAATTACCTAAATCTATGAGATTTAAAACACCTTGTCTATTTGGTGTTTTCAAAAGGCAAAGTGGGTCAGTGATGTCTCGCGCATAGGCGCGTAAGGTCATAGCGGGCTGAAAAATACCATTTCCTAAGGAATAGGCTTGCGAAAAAAGTTCTGTCATGCCATATTCAGAATGAATTTTAGGAACATTAAAAGCATTTTTTAAATATGTATGTAATTGATTACGAGTCCATTCTGTGCGACGACCTTTCATACCACCTGTTTCCATAATGGTAATATCACTCAAATCTGTTGGATATTGTTCTGCCAAATCCAACAGCGCAAAACTAACACCTATTAATACTGTTGGAATTTTGTGCGCTTGATTTTCTTTTAAAATTGAAATTAATTGTTTGAAATCATACAAAAAAAAGCCACTTTGCGAGTATTTCGAGATTTTGACAAAATCATCCACCATCGCAATCAAGGACGAACCTGTGCGTTCCGCGTAAGCGGGCAACAAACCAATGATACAATAATCTTCAATTTTGTTATAAAAAGTTTCAAAACCATTTCGAGCGATTTGCAAATACGTTTCCAAATCATACACAAAATGTTGAGAAGTTGCTGCGCCCGTCGTGCCACTACTCGTGAAAATCATTTTTTCTTGCCAACTTTTGCCTTCAAAATTTGTTTTTATCACATAATTTTTAAAAAATTGTATCGGCAAAAACGGAATATCAAAAATCGTTGTAATTTCGGAAATATCTTTGCCAATGAGTGAACAATATCGCCGATATAAATCGTTTTGTTGGTATTGATGTTGAAAAATTTCTAAGGCTAACGCTTCAAATGCACCTGCAACAGGTGTTTTTTGAGTACTTAAATGAAGGACTTTTTCTTTTAACTGTTTTCTTAACGTATTCAAAGTCAATTTAAAATGAATGTTAAAAATAAAATATTTGTATTTGCAGTGATGGGCATGGCGGCTTGTGTGCGTCCACCCGATTACCCGATAGAACCTCAAATTTCGTTTTCAGCGATTTCCAAAAATACGATGCGACAAGGCACAGGGCAACAAGATTCGGTTTGGTTGACCATTGCTTTCACGGACGGCGATGGCGATTTGGGCAATAGAGGTACCGACCGCGACAGTGTCAATGTATTCGTCACCGATAAACGCAAAAATCAACTTGCGGAAACGTTTCGCATTCCTTATGTGCCAGACCAAGGCGCAGGTAATGGAATTAGCGGTGATATCAAGCTATTATTATTTACGACTTGTTGTAATGTGATTCCGCCCTGTGAGCCATCTATTACGAAACCAATTGATACGTTGGTTTATCAAATCTCCATCAAAGACCGTGCAGGACATAAAAGTAACGTTGTTGAAACGCCGAATATTTATTTGCAATGCCGTTAATTATTTGATACAAATGGCACAAATGGAATCAAATATATTCTATTTGTGCCAAATATAAATCCTTGATTATAAATTATTGGTGTGCTAAAAATCAGATTTTTCATTCGCTTTTTTAGCGGCTTCAACCGTTTTTGAATCATTTCCAACAAATATTTCCTCATCAATTATAATAACAGGTCGTTTCAAAAACGTATATTCTTCCAAAATTAATCGCTGATAGTCTTTTTCGGACAATTTTTGTTCATGCAAGCCCATTGCGCGATATTTCATGGACTTCCGACTGAACAAATTTTCATAACTACCTGTTACTTGGTGCATCGCCTCCAATTGTTCCACAGTGAGTGGCTCTGTTTTGATGTCCTGCAATGTAAATTCATTGTTGGTATTCACCTGTTTGATAATGCGTTTGCAAGTTGTGCAACTGCTGAGATGATATATTTTTTTCATAAATCAAAAAATAAATGAATGTTTACTGAAACTGAATTGATTTTAAATCCTAATGGTAGTATTTACCACCTACACCTCCATCCAGAACAAATCGCCCAAACGATTATAACCGTCGGCGATCTTGAAAGAGTGGGCGAAATTAGCAAACACTTTGATAAAATCGAACATCGGGTTCAAAAAAGAGAATTTTTAACGCATACGGGCGAACTGGGCGGTCGGCGTTTGACCGTGATTTCCACAGGCATCGGCACGGACAATATAGATATTGTGTTGAACGAATTGGATGCATTGGTCAATATTGATTTGAAGCATCGGACTAAAAAGGATAAACAAACCGTTTTAACTTTCATTAGAATCGGCACTTCAGGCGCGATTCAACCCGAAATTCCTGTAGATAGTTTGTTATTATCGGAAATGGGCGTTGGAACGGACAATTTAATGCACTTTTATGAGGTGGATCCGTCGGGCATGGAATTGGTTTTTGGAGAAGCGTTATCCGATTATTTAGAAAAAAATTGTAATGAATTATTGATGATGCCGTATTGTTTTGAAGCAGATGCGGGTTTGGTGAAGCAGTTTTCGACAGAAAATGTTTTAAAAGGTATTACGGTAAGTTGTCCTGGATTTTACGCGCCACAAGGTCGCGTATTGCGAGGCAAGATGTCAGAACCAAAATACCTTAGAATGTTGACTGATTTCAAGCATAAAAAACGTAAATTGACTAATTTAGAGATGGAAACGGCTGCGATTTATGGACTTTCGCGGATTTTGGGGCATCGTGCGATTTCGATGAATGCAATTTTGGCAAATCGAGCGACAGGCGAATTTAGTAAAAATCCTGCTCAAACCATAGATAATTTAATCCAAAAAGTTTTAACAAACCTTCCATAATTAATAAATGATGAATTTGACACGAATGGAACGAATCTTCACGAATATACCCATGATTCGTGAAGATTCGTTCTATTCGTGTCAAATTCATTACTCATTTACCATGTAAACAGTGCTTTTCAAATCACCTAATTTTTGAATTTCATTCAAACGATGCATGTATTGCAAATCTTTTTTGATAATATGCTGATTCATTTCTGGAAAAGCTTTCTTTAAATCGCCTAAACAAGTTGGTTGCCGTTCGATAATAAACTTTTTAATTTTTTTTTGTCGCGGCGATAACTTATCTGAGTCGCTTTCCATTTGTATTGGATTATCTACCATTTCATTGAATTCAGCATGGTTATTAAGTGTTGTTGTATTACTATGTTCAGACTTAATTGATTGATTATCAACACTTTTTGTAGTTTTATCTTCAACTAATTCGCCAAATGGAAGCTCGACATTTTTTCCATTGGTGGTTGATTCGTCCATTATTATTTTTGTTTTATCCTTGCCATTTTTGGCTACAGGTGCATCTCTCGGTTTTTCTTTTTTGGTTTTAGCCACGTTTGAAATTGGTTTTTCTACTTTAAGAGCTGTAACTTGCTTTTTGACAGGTTTCTCTATATTGGCTTCGTTTAAAATAGCATGTTCCGTATTAAGCAGTTTTAGCGCAGCTTGCAATGGTTTTAAACGATGTTCTAAATGATTGATAGACAACTCAATACATTCTAAGAAAAAAAGAATCCATTCAGAAATATCTTCTTTTGCTTGATTTCGACTGCTCAACGCTTTCGCTAATGCAACATTATAAGGCTCCTTCCGAGCTTCAAAAGCGGCTTCAAAAGCGGAATATTCAATAAAATTATAATTTAATTGAACTAATAATTGTTGTGCAATCAAGCGCGATAGTTGTAAATTGCAAGTTTCAAAAGGGCAAATCGCTATAAATTCATATAAAAAATCAGCAATAACAATTAGCGGATGAAATTGCTTTTCCTCCAGATACGCAATGGTTTTTTGAACTTCTTGTTTTAATTGTTGAGCAATATTTCGGGTAGGAATGGTTCGAAATGAAAGCGGTTGTTCCGAAATAAAAAAAGTTAATTTAGGTGATGGTTTCCTATATTTTTCAAAATCATGATTTGTAACTTGCGTTTCTAACAATTCATATAAATGTTCAATTGTTTGATATGAAAATAGAGTTGCTTGATTTAGAGCAATATGAGCCGCATTTCTATACAGATTGCGTTGCGCATCGTTTGCGCTTGCAATAGGCGATTGTTTTTCAAGCCGAACCGAAGCACTTGAATTATCGGATAAAGCAAGCATCCGCAATTTTTCTAAGGGAAGGTCAGTAGAAATCTGTTGAGACCATTTTCCTTTAAATTCATCAATCAAACCAATTTTTTGAATGATTTTATGACTATTTTTAAAATTGAAGGTAATTTTTTGCATAATTCTTTTTTTGTTGTCGCAAATAAGGTAATTTTATAGATACGATATAGATCATTTATAGATAAACCAAGTATCATTTATAGATAATTCATCTATATTGTATCCATAATTATCTATAAAATGTCGCAAATCAAATGCCAATTCACAAATATTGCTGAATAAAATCAAAATATTCGCTCACATCCATAAAACGATAGCCTTTTTGTATAAAAATATCAATTTCTGTTTGATTTGGGAATGTAAAATATTGTGAATCAATCTCTTTTTGAACCAAAATGTTTAATTTTGTTCCTGTTTCAATTTGTTGAATCGTTGACAGGAGCAAGGTAATACTGACAGGATACAAATTCAAAATATGCCAAAATAACGATTTATCGGGTTGCACAGGCAAATTTGAAAAGCCAATAATGCCACCATTATCAATTTGACCATCTTGAATATAGTGCAAAGTAGTTTGTAACAATACATCTCCGTTCATAAACGCTCGAAAACTTGCCAAAACGCCCCGATATTGTGGTAATTTACCCGAATGCAGGTTAATAATCCCATGAGTCGGAATCTTAATAAAATCTTCTTTAAAAATCTTCCCATAACGCACCGATAGCATTAAATCAGGTTTTAGACCTCGAATCCTATCTAATGTTTGAACCGATTTTACTTCATTTAAAGATTCAATAGGAAATTCATATTTTTTAGATAATTCATTGAATGTCAATAATTTACCCGCATTCAGATTGCGATTTTGCTGGTCTAATTGTGGAAATAAAATTTCATTTGGCAGGGTCTGCTCAAAGAATTTTAAATTGCGCAATACTTCAGGTGTAGGCGTTTCAACTATTTTGTTGGTTTTGCCAACTTTATCCGACACAAATATAGATACAACCTGTTCGTGAACATGTGGTAGCAATAAATTTAAATGATAGTTGGATGCCAAATCTCTGTTTGTAAAAATAATAAGTCTCATTTTAAATGATTGATTGGTTCGTTCGTTAATCTATTAAAGACTCGACATAAAATGTATAAAATTGTCTCGTTTGCAGTGCTACGAAATCATTTTGCGCATTCTTTTTGATTGGAATTACAACATGATGAAGCGGAAGTTGCCAACATTCCGTTTCATAAACAGCGTACATTTCTAATGGTTCTTTCTGCGGATGACTTTTCAAAAATTCCAGCAAAGCACTCGGAGAAGCATCATCTATAAGTTCTTTTTGTTCCACCCCATCTTCTGCCCACCAGATTTCGTAATTGCATTCCAAACCACAACTGCAACCTGTATTGCTCCCAACATAATACAAATAGTTGCCTTTGAAAAGGGAACGATAAGCATCCATTTCATCCTCCATCACGGGTCGAAAATGTAAAGACGGCGGTCGTTCACCCGTTTTAGGCAAGTTTTCAGTGAAAATCACTTCTTTTAAAGGTTCGCTTGTAGCGATATACACGTACCAACACATGATAGAATCTTTTTGGTGTTAAAAAAGGTTGCAAATTACAATTTTAAACTTAAATTCAAATCAATCTTTTTCAATATTTTATAAAACAAAATGTATTAAAATAGAGGTTTTATTTTGTAAAACCATCTAAATCACGCATCTTTGCAACGGATTCTAATAATTGTCAATCCTAAAACCAATCCACCATGATAAAAATACCGTATGGCGAAAGCGATTATCGAAAAGTGATTTTGGGAAATTATTTCTACCAAGACCGAACCCAATATATTGAATTATTGGAAACCTTAGGTGGTTCGTTCCTAATGTTTTTGCGTCCGCGTCGTTTTGGCAAAAGTCTCACGACTTCGATGCTGCGTTACTATTATGGTGCGCAATATGCAAAGGATTTCCAAATTTTATTTGGCAAATATGATATAGGTCAAAAGCCGACTGAATTTGCGAATCAATATATGATTTTGCAATTTGATTTTTCGGGTATCAATACCGTTGCGGAAGAAACCACTGCGGAAGGTTTTCTAAACAAAGTCAAAAAAGGAGTTGAAACCTTTTTTATGGACTATCCCAAAGCATTCACCAAAGAACAACAAAAAAGAGTTTTAAGTGAAATGCATCCTAATTTAGTAGCAGATACCTTACTTACACTTCATTATACAAATGGTTTAGAACATAAAATATATGTATTAGTAGATGAGTATGACCACTTTGCGAATGAATTGATTTCATTTAACTTCCCCTATTTCAGTCAAGCGGTGAGTCGGAATGGATTTGTCCGTAAGTTTTATGAGGTGCTTAAAACCGCAACTTCTAACAGCATCATTGATAGAATTTTTATCACAGGGGTTTCGCCGATTACCATGGATAGTATGACGAGTGGTTTTAATATTGCGTCCAATCTTACCTTAGATTTACCGTTTCATGAGATGATGGGCTTTACAGCCATTGAAGTCAGTAGCCTACTTCAAAAGTTAGAAGTCCCTGATAATCAATTAGATAAGGTGATGGAAGATATGAAACGTTGGTATGATGGCTATCGGTTTGAAGGCGAAGCAACGCAGCATCTCTACAATCCCAATATGGTTTTGTATTTCGCCCGTGCTTATCAACCTAAAAAATTGTATCCCGCCGAGTTGTTAGATGCCAATATTGCATCGGATTATGTTAAAATTAAGAATTTATTTAATATTCAAAACAAGGATGCAAGACACCTTGCGGTTTTGGATACGTTGACGCAACAAGGAGCGATTCGCAGTAGCTTAGTGCGTCAATTTAGTTTACAACGCGATTTCAATAGCAATGATTTAGTGAGTTTATTGTTTTACATGGGTTTTTTGACGATTAAAGCAGCAGATTTAGGCAGTTACATCTTTACTTTTCCCAATTATGTGATTAAAAAATTGTATAACAACTATTTTTTGGAACTCATTCGCAACCAAACCGAATTGACCATTGATAATATTGTTTTGGATAACGCCATTAAAACGATGGCGCAAGATGGAAATCCAACCGCGTTTTTCGACCAAGTAGCTCAAATTGTAAAGCGCATGTCGCCCAAAGATGCAGCGCATTTTAACGAAAACAGTCTTAAAGCCATTGTGGTCAGTCTATTACATCAGCAAAATTTTTATTATGTACATACGGAATACGAAACCGATTGGACGTATATGGATGTCTTTTTAGAAGCAATTCGGGGCTATAAAGTCAATTTTGATATTGGGTTGGAATTAAAATTTGCTAAAAAAGCAGGTAAAGTGGCTATCAATACAATCTTTGAAAAAGCGAATCAGCAGTTGAAAACCTATTTAGCAACCGATAAATTCAATCAACGCACCAATCTTAAATCGTGGGTCGTAGTTGTGGCGGGCGATAAATTAGCATGGCGGCTTTTGTCTTGACACAAATCGAAATTATAATTCATACAGGGAATAACTAAAATGGTCACTTTTCGCTCTAAATCTCGTTATTAAAATTGAAATATAAAACACATTGTTTACATAAGTGCCATAGCGTGTCAAAAAATCACGCGCTATGTGACCTTATGTCAAGCATATCACGCATCTGTTTCAAAAAGATGCAATTGTTTTGTTAAGTGTTATAAAAAATATTTTTTTAAAATATTTAAAAAAAAATTATGTTGCTACTCAAACAATGTTTAAATTAGCGGCTTAATCGCAACTCATATTCCATTTTTTGAAAGTTCATCATTGCATATATTTTTGAAATATCATTTTAAAATAATATGCAATGATAAGAAATAGCAATCTATCCTCATTCAGATATTTCATTTTAAAGAAATTATAGCAACCATTATTTCGCTTTTTACCCATTTTGACAACCATTATTTTACTTTTTAAAAATTCATCCTTATTCAGACGATATTTGTTAAAAAAGCATTTAAAACGCCTTGCTTTCGAGCGCAAGTCATCCATAAATGGAAAAAACGGTGTTGAAAAAAACAAAAAAAACATTTGCTAAAATTTTATCAATCATATAATAAAAATATATTTGTAATAAACAACTAACAATCAACCTATAACATATATAAATCACTCAACAAATGCAATAAATCATTCATTTACAAGTATTTATGTTAAAACTAACGCAAATACTAACTCATTTTTGGTACTGTCTTTGAAAAGAGTGTCCCGTAACCCGTAACCATTCAAATTAAGTTAGTAAATAAAACACGTTCTATGAGAAAACTTTTATACACAGTCGGTTTAGGACTTATTTTCACAAGCCTTACAACATCTTGTAAGAAAACGAATGAGAACCTTTTTTTAAGTATTTTTTCAGGCGCGTACAAGGTGGTCAGTATGTCAACCGTTGATTATACAATCATTGGCGACGGTCGTTTTAAGGATTTCTCGCAGGACAACGCAGGTACTGCACTATTGAACACTTCTGCAAAGGATGATGCACATACCTTTATTATCAGTGCCACAGTTGCAGATAAGAGCCGTCCTTTCGCAAAAATGAGAGAAATTGGAGCTTTTGTTTCTAATAAAGCTGGATATTTATTGTTTTGGCAGCCCGCAACCACAGGAGATAAAATTTGTTTATCGCATCTCGCTAATGGTAAACTCAAAACAAGTTGTTTGATTGTAACAAAAATTTCTGATAAAATTCAAGAATGGAGTTATAGCGAAAAGAGTGATTTAGGCGCGATTACGTATAAAGAAATTTGGAAAGTAGAAAAACAATGATAAATAATGAATTTTATAATAAGTTGATTATTCAGGTTGAACGAAAGAAAAGGGTTAGAATACAAAAAAAAGTTAATAGGATTGCTTTCCCGCAGATTTTCGCAGATTCGGATTCTTAGCACCTTCATGCGATGAAAATCTGCGGAAAATATCCTTTTTCAGATTCTAACCTTTTTCTTTGGTTCAACCTGTTGATTATCAAATCAAATAAATTACTCTGTAAAAATATTTTGTGGTTGTTTAGAAGTGACCGTATTTGAAACTTTTTTGTCCATTTCAACACCCTTTTCAAGGGATGCTGGAGCTTTTTCTACTTGTGCTTCACGCCCACTATCAATCTTGACAAATAAATGTTTGAATTTCAAAAATTTTGTTTCAAAATATTCATAAGAAAGCATCGCAAATCCTACGCTTATCAACATTGCAAGTACGTAATAAACCGCATTTGAACTAAAATCATCTATCTTCGGATTTATTAATTGTGTAATGCGAAGCGAAATAAGAATCGCAACCCCATGCCACATATATAAACTATAAGATATTTTACCTAAATAATCCAACGTTTTGTTTTCTAAACTCACTAAACAATCTGGATTCGCAGCAAAATTCAAAATAATTATAATGAAAAATAACGAATAAAATTCGTGATTAATTACAGGTATTTCAACCCCAAAAAGTGTCATTAGTAACACTGCTAAGGTTGTCACAATTTGGGTTACAGGTTTAAAAATAGGTCGTAAAACATTGATTTTCAAATAGTAAAGATAATAGGCTCCAATACCGCCAATCGCCATACAGCCAATGCGCAAAAACGAAAAAAAGCGAAAAAGCAGTGTCAAAACCTTTGTTTCGGTAGTCGCTGTGCTAATATCAGCACTTTTATCTGCAAAAAAAGATAAGCCAATCGTAAGGATTAGCATCCCAACGACGATACCCACCAAAGTTCTTAAATAATGATTGGTATAACGAACCATCCAAGGCCAGATGTAATAAAATTGTTCCTCAATACCAATGCTCCATGCCTGCGCAATGAAGGGCATATATGCATACAAATTGTTGACTAAATTCGGCAACAAAAACAAATAAAGCGCGATTTTAGTACCAAATTTATAATGCACTTGTTCCGTAAATTCAGGTACATGAAAAAACGGAATATGTGGCAGCACAAACAAACCCATGATGATCACCAAGTAGTATAAAGGCCAGATTCTCAATACTCTACGAATATAGAATTTTTTAATGTCAACAGTGTTAAAACGCTCTTTTTCTGCTAAAAGCAAATAAGTTATTAAGAATCCACTTAATACGAAAAAAAGCGTCACGCCTAACTCGCCTATCAACTTGATGCAATGAATTTCTTGAAACCAACTTTTTGCACCAAAAAACAATTTATTTTGTTCTAAATGGTGAATAATGACTACAAAAGCAGCTATAAAACGAAGTCCGTTCAGATTTGGGAAAAATATTTTAGAGGCTTTGCTCATAATTTATGTTTGTTGTAAATTTTTCTCGTATGTTAATGAATCGAGCTAAAAAGTTATGAATGTGATGAATAATCACGCAAAAGTAAGACTTCCTTTTGATATATGCAACGCTTATTTTTTATCATACGTTCAAAACAGACTCCTTTTTCAAAACAAATCCTTCTTTTGACTGTTAAACGGTCTTGGATTTGTCAAACCCATCCATCATATTATGAATAGTTATCAAATTCCTTTTTCCGACTTGCAGATGCTTGCAAAAACGGATAAGGCTTACGCTGAACAAGCCCTTGATTTAAGACCTTTTTTTAAATATCCTGTTGATATTCAACAATTTATACAAATTATAAATGATAAATCAAAAGAGGTTATCAATCGCTCTGTCTTGGTGGAATCATTGAGGAAACAGTACCAAAAATTGCAAAACCCAACTTTGGGTAGTGAAAATATCGAAAAATTATTGCAAAATAATACTTTTACGGTCACGACCGCACATCAACCTTCGCTGTTGACGGGCCCATTATATTTTGTTTATAAAATTTTTTCGGCGATTCGGTTGTCTGAAATTTTAAAAGAAAAACATCCCAATTTTCATTTTGTGCCCGTTTTTGTCATTGGCGGCGAAGACCATGATTTTGAAGAAGTCAATTTTGCGAAAATTTTTAATAAAAAATTGGTTTGGGAAGCAGGTGAAAAAGGCTCCGTTGGCATGATGCAAACGAAAGCCTTAAAAAGCGTTTTAGCAGAATTGAAAGAGATTCTCGGCAATAATGAGCATGCCCAAACCATTTTTAAAATTATTGAAAATGCTTATACACAATTCGATGTTTATCAAGATGCTACGCAAAATTTGTTGAATGATTTGTTTGGAAAATATGGGTTGATTGTCTTGAATATGAATGATGTGGATTTAAAACGGTTGTTCATTCCAATCATGCGCCGCGAGTTAGTGGAACAACGTTCTAAATATTTAGTGGAAGCAGCGCAGACCCAATTGGAAAAAGCTGGTTTCAAAGCGCAAGCATTCGCAAGACCGATTAATTTATTTTACCTCCGCGACCAACTCAGAGCGCGCATTGTGGAAATAAACGGTGTATATAGTGCGCTTAACACTGATTTTACATGGACAAAAGATGAAATTTTAGCAGAATTGGAAGCCAATCCGCAACATTTTAGCCCTAATGTCATTTTGCGCCCGTTGTATCAAGAAACCGTTTTGCCTAATTTAGCCTATATTGGTGGTGGTGGTGAATTGGCTTATTGGTTAGAACGCAAATCTCAATTTAAATATTTTGGTTTAAATTTTCCAATGTTGATTCGGCGCAATTCTGTTTTGTGGTTGGATAAATTAGGGCAAGAGCGTTTGGATAAATTAAATATTCAACTAACTGATTTAACGGGAGATATAGATGTGTTTATTAAAAAATATGTTACTAATTCGACTTATGATTTAATCAATCTCCAAACCGAAAAAGAACAGTTTAATCAAATTTTTGCAGCGATTGCCGAAAAAGCAAAATTAATTGACCCGACTTTGGAAAAGACCGTTTTGGCAGAACAAACAAAACAATTACAAGTTTTAGTGAATATTGAGGCAAAATTATTGAAATCAGAAAAGCAAAAACAGGAAACAACCATTCAACAAATTCGCACTTTGGCACAAAAATATTTTCCAAATGGCGGTTTGCAAGAACGAACGGATAATTTTTTACCTTTTTATGTGAAACATGGAACCGATTTCTTTGAGGTTTTGAGAGAAAAATTGAATCCTTTGGAACAAGGCATGATAGTTATTCAAGAGTAGTTGGTTGGTTAGTTAGTTAAAATTAAAATATGGATTATCAATACTTACACTACTGAGTTGTTAAAGATTTAAGATGTAAATAATGGATTATCAATCTATTTTTTCCCGCAGATTTCGCAGATTTTCTTTTGGACTCTTTTGCTGCGAAAATCTGCGGAAAAAAACAGATTACAACTTTAACAACTCAGTAGTGTAATCAATACTTTAATTTTAACTAACCAACTAAGTTCCATAGCGAACAGGTGACACGCCCGAACTAAGCAACGTTACCTCTTTCTGCGGAATCGTAAAACAAAAGGTGGTTCCACCATCCAAGTTAGAACGAAACCAAATATCCCCTTTGTGCAATTTAGCCACCTTTTTACAAATCGCCAAACCCATGCCCAAACCAGGAAGATTGCGCTGTCCTAAACGTTGAAAAGGTTGAAACGCTTTTTGTTGGTAATTTTCATCAATGCCAACACCATTATCTGTTACAGAAAATTCCCATTTGTCATTCTCTAAATGTCGCGCCGAAATATGTATTTTTGGATTATCCTCTCCTCGAAATTTTATAGCATTTTCAACTAAATTATGCAATAATTGTACTGTAGCCGATTTTTGAATCATCAAAGTCGGCAATTTATCAACGGTTATTTTCGCACCCGATATTTGAATGGCATCATTCAAATTAATGCAAATCAATTCCATCAAACGGTTAAAATCCGTTCGGGTCATCTCTTTTTCGCGGTCAACACGAGCGTATTCTAACAAATCGGTAATAATTTCATTCATGTGTTGTGCGCCATTGACGATAAAATCAATAAATTCATCCGCCGTAGCATCCAATTTTCCACGATACTTGCGTTTTAACAACTGCGCATAACTACCAATGCTCCGCAAAGGACTTTTCAAGTCATGTGAAGCGATATAAGCAAATTGCTCCATTTCAGTATAAGACATTTCCAACGCGTGCAAATTGCTTTCCAACAGTTCCGCTTGCTTTTCAGACAACAAACGTTGTTGTTTCAATTGCTCATTTTGAAGTTCACTTGCTCGTTGTTGTGCTTGCAATTCTTCAACAGTCGCATTCAAAATACTAATGGAAATTTCTTTATCCTTCAACATGCGTTTATTGATAAAGTCCGATTTGTCATACTCCCTTTCGACCTGTTTGAATTGACGCAAAAGCAACGCTTTCTGGTCAATCGTTATATCTAAAGTTGCAATCTGATCCTTAAAATTTTGGAAAACTGGGTGACTCATTCTATTAAATTTTATCTTAGTATCTGACAAAAATTAGAATTGGGTTCATAGAAGTACAGATTTCACGGATTTTTACCTGATTGGTACGAATTTTTTAATTTTAAAGCACTCCATACGCTCTTTTACGTAAAAAATCCGTATGAATCTCGTGAAAATCCGTGTAATTCGTAAATCCATCAACCCAACTCTTTTTTGTCAGGTACTAAGAAATTTTATAAATCAATAGGGAATGATGAATGATAAATGATGAATTTTGTAATTGAATTATAATCAATGTATTATGTAAATTTCATCATTTATCATTTATCATTGACCATTCTTTATTTAACTCTTAATGTAACCAAACAACAGGTTTCATTATGAAATTCGCAAATACCATTTTTAAGATTTCCGAATTCTCCATAACTCAAAAAACCAATCATGGGCTTGTTCCAATGCTCGTAAATGCCTGTTATTTCGTCCTCTAAAAAGGGACCCAAAGCCGCATGACGACCTTTACACGAAAACAAAAGCAAGGCATCGGGCATTTCGATACCATCTTTAAAATTTTCAAATTCTAAAACCGTTTGTTCTGCAATTTCAGTTCCTGGAGAAATGGAAAATTTGAATTTATCGCCCGTCGTCACCGAACCCGTCAATCGAATGGTGCGGTCTTTTTCAGAAACCGTCAAGGGTACCCTCAATACAGTCGTTTCCGTATTGCGCTGCATCTGAAACGGATATTGAGCACTCATCGTACTGATATTTTGACCCCGAGAGTCACTCACTGAATCGTACGAGCCAAAAAATTTCAAAAAGAAATCCAAAGCAGGTTGATCATTAATGGTTTCAATCAAATTACCTTGCGCTTTGGTAATCGTATTCGACGCGCCAATCGCTTGCCAGCCGCTGATTGCCAACCCTTTGATTTCAATTTTATCGGTATCCAAAGCGATGACTAATAATCCATTGCTGAAATGACGCTCTGTGGTGAATATAAAACTATCTTTCATATTCAAATCATCTCCTGCCATACCGCCAAAAATCGGAATATTATCTGCCCTACCTGACCTTAAACCCGATATAATTTTTTCACCATCGTTATGAATACCACTTGACAAAACAATCATTGCAACATTGTCAAAACTTTCATCTGCAAAAGCACGCGATTTGCAGGCAACCGTGTTTTCATCATCATCGGAAGTCGTAGGTGTAATGACATTAAATCGGTAATAATCTCGATTCATGTCCATCAAAGAACATACAATTGAAGCTTCTTGTAAGGTGTCATTTACAATTTCGCCCGCAGCCGTGCAGCCTGCTAAATCAATCTGATATTGCTTAAAAAGCGACATTAAGGATTGAAAATCTTGTGTAGGCGAACAAAAAACAATGCCAAGTGTTGGGCGGAAACCGTCACGCAACAAGGTCAATAATTGGCTTTCAAAACTATGAAGGTTAAATGCCAAGATACTCTCTGCTCTCATTTCTAAGGTTTTAGGTGGTTTGTATTTCTTTAGTACGTGAATTTTGAGGCAAGTTAGGAGGTCATCGGTTCTTTGTAAGCAAATTTTCAACAAACTTGTGACACTATTTTTTCGAGGTTTAAATACCATATAAAATAAAAAAACTTAAATAAATAGTTTATAACTATTTGATAATCAATTTAATTCACGTAAATAAATTGTTATAATTTTTTGAATAAAAAGCATTTTTGAAAAATATGTCTGAATGCTGTGACGCAAAAAAAAATAAAAGAAGATATTTGTTTTTGAGAAATTAAAATAGAAACATTCCGTACTTTTGCGGGCGGATATTTTGACAAAAGCATATCCTAATCCCCAATTGTATGAAAGTTACAGAATATTTTGCCCACGCGAATGGCAAAACGTTGATTTCTTTTGAAGTATTGCCTCCGTTGAAAGGCGGCAGCATGCAGACCATTTTTAAAACCCTTGACCCGTTGATGGAATTCAAACCACCTTTCATTGACGTGACGTACCACCGTGAGGAGTTTGTTTATAAAAAACAAGCGAGTGGTTATTATGAAAAAACGGCGATTCGCAAACGTCCTGGAACGGTGGGCATTTGTGCTGCGATTATGCACCGTTATGGCGTAGATGCCGTGCCGCACTTGATTTGTGGTGGTTTTTCAAAGGAAGATACCGAAAATGCATTGATTGATTTAAATTTTTTAAATATCAATAATGTATTGGCACTCAGGGGCGATGCCGCTAAATTCGAGGATAAATTCTTACCACATCCCGAAGGGCATCATTATGCATTAGATTTGGTGAAGCACCTTGCGGATATGAATCAAGGTCGCTATTTGGATTCAAATATTTCCAAAGGCGCAAACACGGAGTTCTGTATTGGCATCGCGGGCTATCCTGAAAAGCATTTTGAAGCACCGAGTTTATTGGCAGATTTTGCGCATACGAAAGCAAAAGTAGCAGCAGGGGCGAATTACATTGTAACACAAATGTTTTTTAATAATCAAAAATATTTTGATTATGTAGATTTGTGTCGGCGCGAAGGCGTTGATGTACCGGTGGTTCCTGGATTGAAACCAATTACTAAAAAATATCAATTGAATTCGATTCCACGTTTATTTTTCATTGATTTGCCCGATGATTTGGTTCGCGGGATTCAAAATGCGAAAACCGATGAAGCGGTGAAAGAAGTGGGTGTTGAATGGTGTATCGCGCAATCAAAAGAGTTAAAAGCGAAAGGCGTGCCTTGTTTGCACTATTATACGATGGGCGACGCGGATACAATTAAACGAATTGTAGAAGCCGTTTATTAAATCATTTGAATTAGGAAGGAAGGAATTTTAAGGATGCAAGGACGCAAATGCTTCGTTTTCCACAAGGAATGAAGTATTTGCATCCTTCATTCCTTAAGATTCCTTTATTTCTAATTCAAATAAAAAATTCATATATGAAAATAACCTTTCAAATAAGGCAACACATTTACAGGTCGCCCGTCTTCCAAAACCAAATTCCAATATTCCGCATCTACTGTGTTAATCAAGTTGCCCGTCAAGGTGATTTCTACCAAATTAGGCAATTCTATGACAGATTTGGGCAATCGCTCAATCTTATTTTCATGCAAATTAGCACGCATCAATTCTGTTAATGCCGATAAAGGCACCATATCTAAAACTTGATTCTGACTCAAATCTACATCTAATAAATGGGACAAAACCGCCAAATTAGTTATCGAACGGATAAGATTATTATTCAAATACAACATTTTCAAATTTGTAAGATATTGAAATGGTGTAACATCACTAATTTGATTACCCGAAAGCACTAATCGTTCTAAAATAACAGCGTTTTTAAATACGAATTTATAAATCGTCGAAATACGATTATTCGCAGCAAAAAAATCAGTTAATTGTATCATGGTTGAAATCGGCGTAATATCATCAATCCAATTATCGCTTACATTCAAACCAACTAACTCAACCATATCCACTAATGGATAAATATCTGTAATTTTATTATTTGAAAGATTCAAATAATTCAACGTTGTCAATTGGGATAATCCCAATATATCACTAATTTGATTATAATTCAAATATAATTCTTTCAAATTACCCAAATAGCTCAATGGCGTAATATCAACAATTTGATTATGAGATAGATTCAAATCTATCAAATTGTTTAAATATTTCAAAGGTGTAATATCTGTAATTCGATTGTGTTGCAAAGACAAATGTTCCAACGCTAACAAATCCGCCAGCGGCAAAAGGTCGG
>JBEEMZ010000091.1:0-17767 GCA_041192405.1 Bacteroidota bacterium
AATACGGAGCTTTATTTGGCTATGGGGGCATTTCCGCGAATGCCGTTACGAATTGCATTTATGTGGATGATGAATATTTTTTAATGGCAATTAAAGCCTTTAAATAAACCTCGTTAGAGGTCTATCCTGTTTCTAATTTATTGATTATCAATAAATTAGAAACATTGGTATTTTGAATACTGCTGCTTTACCGAAATTTTTATTAGAATTAATCCTATTTTATGACCATTCAATCCTTCGTCAAAACAATGCAAAAGATGTTTTTTATTTACAAAACACGATGCCAATGAATAAAAGTCAACAAGTTATCAGCATTACATTTGCTTTACTTTTATATATTTTTCCAATAGGATGCCAAAAAGAAGCAATTCAAACGATTCCTGACGAATTATTGAGTTATGTACAAACTTTTTTTGAGGAAGGTAATCAGCGAGGCATGAATAGACTTTTGAAATATACAAACCTTGAAATTCGTTTTTCAACTTTGGTGGGCAAAAATGGAGCTTGTACTCCAGCAAAACATTTAATTGAGATTGATTCGGCACTTTGGCGCAAAAGAAGTCAGGCAGATAAAGAATGGTTGATTTATCATGAATTAGGGCACTGTATTTTAGGGCGCGATCATCTTTTAAAAACGCTACCCAGAGGCGAATGTCAAAGTGTGATGAGTAATTCTGAAGGGTTGAATTGTGTAATTAATTTTAAATCAAGCAGTTGGAAGAAATATTATTTTGATGAATTGTTTAATAACTTATCTATTATTCCGAATTGGTATCAAGATACGACTGTTTCGATAAACGATACGGTACAACTTGTGAAAGGAGGTTACACTCATTTCTTACAAGATAGTTTTGTTTTAAAAGTAGATTCTTTAGATGTTACAAAGAATTTTGCCTTAGAAGTTGATTTTTATAACGCCATTCAAACCAGCCGCAATTTATGTTTACTTTTTGATGATAAATTAATCAACTTTATTAAGACACCCGATTTTAACATTGCTGATATTAAAAATACAAAAAAGTATTTGTACGCGGGTGCTTCGAATCTGGCGGTTGACCCAAAAATCACTTTAAAAATTATCAAAAAAGACAACTATTCTATTTTTGCGATTAATAATCACGTGATTCATGTAATGGATTACGAACCCATTCAAGAAAAAATCTTTAAAATCCTTTGTTTTTCTACGGAAAGCAATTTTGATTATAAATTATATTATTTCAAATAAAACAAGTCCGTTTCTTTAAACCCTTTTTCATGTACCTGAAAAAAGGGCTTTTCGCATTTAAAACAATGCTTTTACATCTGAAAAACACCTTTTTGGCAGAATTTTTATTAAAAAAAATGCTCAAAGTAAAACGAATGTGCAAAAAGTTGTACTTTTGGGCGAAAACGGGAAAGTATTGTTTTTCCGCCAAAAACATGATTCAAGAAAATTATCATACAACCGTCCTATTGAATGAAGCAGTGGACGGTTTGAACCTTGTGCCAAATGGCATTTATATTGATGCAACTTTCGGCGGCGGTGGGCACAGTCGCGCCATTTTGCAACAATTAAATGACAATGGAAAATTATTGGGCTTCGACCAAGACGATGATGCGGCTGCAAATAGCATTGAGGATCAACGTTTTACGCTCGTTCCGAGTAATTTCAGAGACCTTAAAAAAATGTTGCGATTGCACCGTATTCAGGAAGTAGATGGCATTTTGGCAGATTTGGGCGTTTCGTCGCATCAATTTGACGTGCCTGAACGCGGGTTTTCATACCGTTTCAACGCGCCTTTGGATATGCGCATGAATCAGCACGAAGCAAAAACGGCTGCTACCATCTTAAATACCTATTCAGCAGAGCGATTACAACAACTTTTAAGTGAATATGGAGAAGTCCGCAATTCAAAAACATTGGCAAACGCGCTCGTCGCCGCACGAGAACGACAACGTTTTACAGATATAAATGATTTATTACACGTGATTGAACCATTAATTTTTGGTCCTAAAATGCAATATTTGTCACAAGTGTTTCAAGCATTGCGGATTGAAGTCAATGATGAATTAGGCGCGTTACGAGACTTGTTGAAACAAAGTTTGGAAATTTTGAAACCCAATGGTAGAATTGCGGTTATTTCTTTCCATTCTGCGGAAGATCGTTTGGTTAAGAACTTTTTCAAAACGGGCGATTTTGAGGGCGTACAGGAAAAAGATTTTTATGGCAATATTAATCGTCCATTTCAAGTGATTACTAAAAAACCAATAGAGCCATCAGCAGCAGAAGTGAGCAAAAATACACGAGCAAGAAGTGCAAAATTGCGCATTGCGACACGGTTAGTTGGTTAGTTAAAATATTGATTATCAATGGTTTAACTAACCAACCAACCAACTAACTATTAATTTTTATAAATCATGGCAGCACCAAATCCCAATAAAGGCAAATCAAATCAATATCAGAATTCTGCTCCAAAACCTGCGCAAAAAACTGCGCCTCCTGCCGCCCCTGTGAAGGCTGCGGGCGGTGGCAATAGTGGTGGCAGCATTACGATTCCTTCAAAATGGGTCGAATATTCGCAAGTCGGCAGCATGGCATCGAATTGGATTTTCGGGAATTTGTCTTATGTATTTTTTGTATTTTTTTTGGTATTGATTTACATTGCAAACGCACTCAATTCAGAACGCAAAATTCGTCAAATTCAGCGTTTGGAAAAAGAAATTAAAGAATTACGTTGGCAATACATGTCTGCGAAAGCGGAATTAATGCTTGAATCCAAACAAAGCGAAGTTTTAAAAAGTGTCGAACCATTGGGTTTAAATACCAATAATGCACGTCGAAAACGCATTATCGTCCAAGAATAATTCGATTTTGGTGCCTACGGAATGACAAAAGCCGCGTCATTTCGTAAAAAAAACGCGTCATTCCGCAAAAAAAATGTCATTCCGTAGGAACCAAAATCCACATAAATCATTCAAAATCAACAAATTCCGAAATCCGAAATCCACAATCTGAAAATCAACGTGGCAATTATAAATGTTAAAGATGAAGTATTAATTCGCATTTATGTCGTTTTATTAATCGTGGTAGCGATAGCAGTGGCAATTTTTGCGAAAGCCGTCCGAATTGTGACGGTCGAGGGTGCGAAATGGCGCGAATTAGGCGATAAATCCTATGTGAAATATGTGGATGTGCCTGGCGAGCGAGGCAGTATTTTCGCGGAGGATGGTAGTGTATTGGCTACATCGCTCCCTTTTTTCGATTTATTTATGGATTGTGCGGCTCCGAGCATTAATGATGAAAAATTTAAAAAGGAGGTTGATTCCTTAGCCTTTTATTTTGCGACGTACATTGACCAGCAATATACGGCGGGGATGTGGAAAGAATTTCTATCCGAACATCGTTACAAGCATAAAACACGTTATCTACCGATTAAAAAAGACGCAACTTTTGAACAAGTGGAGTTTATCAAGCACTTTCCAATCTTTCGGGAAGGGCGGCATAAAGGTGGTTTGATTGTCAAACGCAATAGCAAAAGACAACATCCATTCAAAATGATGGCACAACGAACCATTGGGTATGTGCGGGAAGGTGCAAATCCTATTGGTATCGAAGGCAGTTTTAATAGGACGCTGCGAGATAGCGTTGGTAAGAAACTGATGCAAAAAGTTGGGAATGATGTTTGGATTCCCGTCAATGATTTGGCTGAAATCGAACCTAAAAATGGGGATGATGTCATCACGACGATTGATGTCAACATTCAAGATATTGCGCAACAGGCATTGCTTCGGGCATTGGATCATCATCAAGCCGAACATGGAACGGCGATTGTGATGGAGGTCAAAACGGGTCGAATTAAAGCCATTGCTAATATCGGCAAAACGGAAACAGGCTGGTGGGAAAATTATAATTACGCGATTGCAGCCGCGACGGAGCCTGGTTCGACTTTCAAATTGGCATCTATCATGGCACTTTTGGAAGATGGCGGATTACGCATGACGGATAGTGTTGATATTGAAAATGGTCAGCATCAATACTTTGACCGAATTATGGAAGACCATGAAAAAACGTCCGCCACTAAATTAACGGTTCAAAACGCATTTGCAGCTTCGTCGAATGTGGGGATTTCAAAATTGGTTTTCAATAAATATGCGCAAAAACCAGAATTATATTATCGGCATTTGAAGGATTTTGGGTTGTCGCAACCGACAGGTATCGAAATTGAAGGTGAGAGCGCGCCTAAAATCAAAGACCCAAAAGATGGTGGATGGAGTGGTGTTACATTGCCTTGGATGTCAATTGGTTATGAATTACAAATAACACCATTACAATTATTGACTTTCTATAATGCAGTTGCAAATGGTGGCAAAATGATGAAACCGTATTTGGTGAGCGAAACGCAACGTTTTGGACATACGGTGAATCTGTTTAAACCAACGATTTTGCGCGAAAGCATTGCCAAATCATCCACGATTGAGCAAGCTAAAAAATTATTGGAAAGTGTGGTGGATTTTGGGACGGCGGCGCATTTGAAGACTGATAAATATCGTTTTGCAGGCAAAACAGGTACAGCACAATTGAATTATGGCGGTGCAAATAATACAGTTGGCGGTTATCAAGCGTCTTTTGCGGGTTATTTTCCTGCTGAAAACCCCGTTTTTTCGTGTATTGTGGTGATTAGCAAGCCGACGCAAAATGGTTTTTATGGTGGACAAGTTGCGGGTCCTGTATTTAGAGAAATTGCGGATAGAATCGCTTCAACAAATGTGCAATTGAGCGAACCTGTGAATAAAAAGGGGAAACCGATTTTAGGAGAACGGCAATTACCTGATGATGTTGGTTTGAAAAATGATATGGAAATGGTATTGAAACAGTTGAATGTCAAGCATTTAAGTAATAGCAAAAAAGATGATTATTGGATGTATTTGAAACCGAAATCGGATACTTTGCAATTATTAGCGCGTCAAGGGATGCGAAAAGATTTTGTGCCAAATGTCGTTGGTATGGGTTTGAAAGATGCGATATTTAATTTGGAAAATAGAGGCATTCGAGTTGTTTTTATTGGTTACGGCAAGGTGGCTTCGCAAACGCCCGCCGCAGGTACAAATGCCGCAGGACAGACGGTGACTATCAAATTAGAATAGTTGTTTAATTGGAATAAATACCGTTTAGAAGGTTTTAAACCTTCCAAACGGTATTTAATCTACATCATTGATTCTTTAAAAATACCTTCATTCCTAATTCAATTAAAATAATACAAATAGTTAACTAACTAACAATCAATTAATTATAAATCGTGAAAATCCTTGATATTCTCTTATATAAATTGCCCATTATCTCAACATGGGGAGATATGGATATTTTGATTGATAAAATTGCATTTGATTCGCGCCAAGTTGATCCAACGTTTACCCTTTTTGTGGCGGTGCGCGGTACGCAAGTAGATGGACATGATTACATCCAAAAAGCGATTGAAAAAGGGGCGGTTGCCATTATTTGTGAGCAATTACCACCTGAAAATCAACGTGTGAATCATGTTACATTCGTAGAAGTGGCGAATTCTGCAAAAATATTAGCACAAGTGGCTGCTGCATTTTATGAGCATCCGACAAATGCAATGTCATTAATTGGCATCACAGGCACGAATGGCAAAACCACGACGGCGACCTTATTATACGACTTGTTTACGAGCATGGGTTACAAATGTGGACTCATCAGCACCGTTGAATATCGGATTGCGGGGCAGATTTTGCCTTCTACGCACACGACTCCTGACCCAATGGCACTCAACAGTTTGTTTCAAAAAATGGTGCAAATGGGTGTTGAATATGCATTTATGGAGGTGAGTTCTCATGCGATTCATCAAGATAGGATTGCGGGATTGACTTTTAGAGGCGGTGTTTTCACGAATATTACGCATGATCATTTGGATTATCACAAAACTTTTGATGAATATATTAAGGCGAAAAAGAAATTTTTTGATAATTTGCCTCCGAAAACATCCTTTGCATTGACGAATGGAGATGATAGAAATGGAAATGTGATGGTTCAAAATTCAAAAGCGCAAATTTATCGGTATAGTTTGAAAAAAATGACTACTTTTAAAGCCAAAATCATTGAAAACGCGCTTACAGGATTGCATTTGAAGTTGGATGGCCATGATTATTACGGCAGATTAATCGGCGAATTTAATGCATATAATACATTGGCTTGTTACGCGACGGCGGTTTTACTTGGCATTGATAAAACCGAAATTTTGACTAAATTGAGTGCTTTGACCGCCGCAGAAGGGCGTTTTGACTATACTTTTGACCCAAATGTGGGTATTTTGGGCATTGTGGACTATGCACATACGCCTGACGCATTGGAAAAAGTGTTACAAACGATTCATCAATTGCGCAAAAAAGGACAACGAATTATAACTGTTGCAGGTTGTGGCGGCGATAGAGACCCGAAAAAACGGTCTATTATGGGCAGAATTGGAGCGATGATGAGCGATATTTTCATCATCACATCTGACAATCCGCGCATGGAAGACTCCATGAAAATTCTTCAACAAATGGAGTTAGGTGTTCCAACAGATTTAAAAGATAAAACTTTAAGTGTTGAAAATCGCAAAACGGCGATTGAAATGGCTTGTGAGCAGGCAGAGAAAGGCGATATTATTTTAGTGGCGGGCAAAGGACATGAAAAATATCAAGATATAAACGGGGTGAAACATCCGTTTGATGATAAACAAATTTTAGCAGTGGCATTTCGGAATAAATCATTCGTGAAATTCGTGGCTGAATAAAATAAAAATTAATATTCACTCAAAATCATAATAATTAGAATAAAATTGTGTTATTGGTATTAAATAATACAATTTATTTGGTTTTAAAACCGCTATCATTATGTTATACCACCTTTTTGACTATTTGGAGAAGCATTATCACACGCCTGGAGCGCGATTATTTTCGTATATTTCGTTCCGAGCAGGTGCCGCAATTATTTTGTCGCTGGTGATTTCCCTCATCTTCGGCACACGCATTGTCCGTTTTTTGCGCGATTTACAAATCGGCGAAACGATTCGTGATTTAGGGCTGGAGGGACAACAAAAAAAAGCAGGTACACCGACGATGGGTGGTATCATGATTATCATGTCCATTGTGATTCCGACGCTTTTGTTTTGCAAATTGGATAACGTGTATATCTTGTTAATGCTTTTGGCAACAACTTGGATGGGCATTATTGGTTTTGTGGATGACTATATTAAAGTTTTTCAAAAGGATAAAAGAGGACTACCAGGTAAATTCAAAATTTTAGGGCAAGTATTGCTGGGTTTAGTTGTTGGAATTGTGATGCTACATAGTAAAGAGATTGTCGTGAGGATGGATCCAGAAACGGCTGCCCTGAATAAGTACGAAATTGTGAAAACGGTTTACGTGCCTGACGTGTTGCGCGGGGGACAATTGAAGGAAATGGTGCATGTGAAAGCCCCTTTAACCAACATTCCGTTTATGAAAGACAACGAAATGGATTATAGTAAGGTACTTGCGCCGTTCACGAATGACCCTGTGAATTGGGTTTGGCTGCTTTTTGTGCCTTTTGTCATCTTGATTGTGACCGCCGTTTCCAATGCTGCGAACTTAACGGATGGTGTGGATGGCTTGGCAACGGGCGTTTCGGCGGTGGTTGGCTTGGGTTTGGGTATTTTGGCGTATGCGACGGGTAACTCTCTTTGGTCTGATTATTTAAACATTTTGTATCTTCCTGAGACGGGCGAATTAGTGATATTTGCCGCTTGTTTTTTGGCAGCGTGTATTGGATTTTTGTGGTACAATGCGTTTCCTGCACAAGTGTTTATGGGCGATACAGGAAGTTTGACATTAGGTAGTATTATCGCAGTAATGGCAATTTTAATACGTAAAGAATTGTTAATCCCTATTTTATGTGGTGTTTTCTTGGCGGAAAATTTGTCAGTGATGATACAAGTGAGTTATTTTAAATATACGAAACAAAAATATGGGGAAGGACGGCGCATCTTTTTAATGTCGCCATTGCATCATCATTATCAGAAAAAAGGAATACATGAAGCAAAGATTGTCATGCGATTTTGGATTGTAAGTATCTTGTTACTCGTTTTGACACTCATTACATTGAAAATTCGATAATTCAATGATTTCGGAAGGTGGATTTCGGATTGCGGAATAACGCAATTCTGAAATCCACCTTCCGAAATCTCAACAACATTCTATGAAACATTTAGTTATTCTTGGTTGCGGCGAAAGCGGTATTGGAGCTGCAATCCTCGCTCGAAAACACGGCTATACGGTGTTTTTATCCGATAAAGGAGTCATTCCTGCAAAATTCGCACAAGCATTAGATGAACAAAATTTTGCTTATGAACAAGGGCAACATTCTATTGAAAAAATCTTACAAGCATCCGAAATTATTAAAAGTCCAGGCATTCCAGATAAAGCCGAAATCGTTCAATTGGCAAATAAAAAAGGGATTCCTATCATTTCAGAAATAGAATTTGCGGCGAGATTCGCAGGAAACGCAACAATTATTGGTATTACAGGCAGTAATGGCAAAACCACGACTACCCATTTGACGTATCATTTGTTAAAAATGGGTGGTTTTAAGGTGGCGGAATGTGGGAATGTGGGAACGAGTTTTGCGCGATTGGTTGCGGAAAACAACTATGATTATTATGTCTTGGAACTCAGTAGTTTTCAATTGGATGGTATTTGTCATTTTAGACCTAATATTGCGATTTTGTTGAATATAACGCCCGACCATTTAGACCGTTACGAGTATAAAATGGAAAATTACGTTGCGTCCAAATTTCGCATCGTCATGAATCAAAAACCCGAAAATTTATTTATTTACAACGAAGATGACGCAGAAATCAAAACTTTTTTGAAAACGCGCCGTTGGAAAATGAAGCGTTTAGCAATACGTAATCGCTTTAAAGACAATGTTTTAAAAGGCAAAAATTTAGTTAAGTTGTCTCGGATTTTGGCTGATACGGTTCAATCTGATTTTGATATGAGTGAAAGTTCTTTAAAGGGACCGCATAATTTTTTTAATGCGTCTTGTGCGATTTCGGCGGCTTTGGCAGTGGGCGTTAAAAATGAAGCGATTCAAAAAGGTTTAAATACATTCGTGAATGCGCCGCATCGTTTAGAACCTGTTGCGACCATTCATGGCATTACGTACATCAATGATAGTAAGGCGACGAATGTAGATTCTGTATTTTGGGCATTGAGCGCGATGTCTAAACCGACGATTTTGATATTGGGCGGTTTGGATAAAGGCAATGATTATAGTCAAATTGAGGCATTGGTGCGCAAAAAAGTAAAAGGAATTATTTGTATGGGCATTGATAATCAACCGATTATGCGTTACTTTGCGGCGATAGTGCCGTTTTGTGTGGAGACGCGCTCGGCGGCTGAAGCGATTGCAGAAGCGACTAAACGAGCAGTTGCGGATGATATTGTTTTGTTATCGCCCGCCTGTGCAAGTTTCGATTTGTTTAAAAACTATGAAGATAGAGGCAATCAATTTAAAGCAATTGTTCATTTAATGAGTTAGTTAGTTGGTTAGTTGATTAAAGTGTTGATTATCAATGCTTTAATCAACTAACTAACTAACTAACCAACTAACCGAATTAACTAACTAACATTTTATACCATGTCTTTAATCAACCGAATTGGTGCAGAACTGCGCGGCGACCGCGTTATTTGGATGATAGTTGCGGTTTTAGCCTTGCTTTCGATATTAACGGTTTATAGTTCGGCAGGCACGTTGGCATTCCGCGAGCGCGGCGATAACACTGAATTCTATTTAGTCAAACAAATTTTGATATTGAGTTTTGGACTTTTCCTAACTTATATGTTCTATATCATTCATTATCAAAAGTTTAGCGTTGCCGCGCCATACGCATTGATGGTGATGATTCCGTTATTAGCGATTACGCTTTTGTTTGGCAAGAACGTGAATCACGCAACGCGTTGGCTAAGTCTGCCAGGGATTGGCATCACGTTTCAAACCTCCGATTTAGCAAAATTAGCAATTATAACATACGTTGCACGTATGATTTCCGCCCGACAAGACGTTATTAAAGACTTTCAAAGTGCCTTTTTGCCCATAATTATGCCTGTGGTCATTGTTTGCGGCTTAATTGCGCCTGCGGATTTAAGTACTGCCATTATCATTTTTGCAACTTGTTTGGGCATGATGTTTATTGGTCGCGTAGATTTAAAATACGTTTTTTTACTTATATTTTGTGGCATTGTGATGTTTGCAGCGTTATTGGTACTGGCAAAATATTTTCCTGGTTTGGTGCGAGCCGATACTTGGCAAGAGCGATTTCATGATTTTTTAACCAATTCAGATGGTAAATTCCAAACGCAACAAGCTAAAATTGCGATTGCAAAAGGTGGTTTTCTGGGTAACGGCCCTGGCAGTTCCACACAAAGAAACTTTTTACCTTCGCCTTATACCGATTATATTTACAGCATCATTATGGAAGAATATGGACTTTGGGGCGCATTGTTAGTAATGAGTTTATTTATATTATTATTTTTTAGATGTGTAAGGTTAGTGACTATCAGCCCAAAAACATTTGGAGCGATGTTAGCAATTGGTTTGGGACTGATTTTGACGATTCAAGCGTTAGCAAATATGGCGGTTTCGGTGCATTTAATACCCGTTTCGGGTTTGCCGATGCCAATGGTTTCAATGGGCGGCACATCGTTAATTTTCTCATGTGTTGCATTCGGGATGATATTAAGTGTTTCAAAATATATAGAACAATCAAAGGAGTAATGATGAAAGTAATTATCAGTGCTGGTGGAACGGGCGGACATATTTTTCCTGCGATTGCGGTAGCGGACGAATTGCGTCGTCGGAACCCGTCTGTACAAATTTTGTTCGTCGGCGCGAAGGGCAAAATGGAAATGGAGCGTGTTCCAAAAGCAGGTTATGCGATTGAAGGACTTTGGATTGCTGGATTTCAACGCCGATTGACTTGGCAAAATTTAATGTTTCCGTTCAAAGTGCTTTCAAGCATGTGGAAGGCGCGGCGGATTCTTAACGATTTTCAACCGAATGTAGTGGTTGGTTTCGGAGGATTTGCGAGTGGCCCGACGTTGCGCGTGGCAGCATCGAAAGGCATTCCGACGGTTTTGCAGGAACAAAATAGTTATGCAGGTGTTACCAACAAATTGTTAGCCGAAAAATCGGTTAAAATTTGTGTTGCATACCCAAATATGGAACGTTTTTTTCCGAAAGATAAAGTCGTTTTGACAGGGAATCCTGTGCGTTCCGACATTTTGAACCTGCATGCTAAAAAAGCAGAAGGAATTAAGCATTTTAATTTGAACCCAAATCGAAAAACAATTGTTATCATTGGGGGAAGTCTCGGAGCGCGCACGTTGAACCGAGCGATGGAAGCAAGTGCGGATTTAATTGCGCAAAATCAAGATGTTCAGATTTTATGGCAATGTGGGAAATTGTATGAAACTGATTTTAAGGATGGGAAAGCGGCAAATTTGCCAAATGTTCAAATGAAAACGTTCATTGACCGCATGGATTTGGTGTATGCGGCGGCGGATGTCATCATTGCGCGGGCGGGTGCTTTGACGATTTCGGAGTTATGTTTGGCGGGAGTGCCTTCTGTTTTGGTGCCTTCGCCGAATGTTGCGGAGGATCATCAGACTCAAAATGCAATGTCATTGGTGAATGAAAATGCAGCCGTTTTAGTTAAAGATATACATGCTAAAGAAGAAATGATTGAAAAAGCGTTAGAAATATTACGAAATGATTTGTTACAAAGTGATTTAAAGCATAATATTTTGCGACTTGGGAAACCTTACGCTTGTAAAGACATTGCTGATGAGATTATGTACGCTGCACAACTGATGTAATTTTTTAATCAAACCGCCATTTTATGAATAGTCAAAGCAATCAGTTAATTCAAATGAAACCCAAAAAAAATCAACCGATTCAAGGGATTCAACCCTTAATTGACGAGTTAACTCGTCGTTGGAATGCGCACAATGCAGCTTCCTTAACCGAATTGTTTACTGCGAACGCTCGTTTCACGGATGATGTGGGGCATACGGTCGCAGGTAGAACCGAAATCGAACACCTTTTTGAATATTCATTTCGTAAAACATTGCGCCAAGCGGTGTTGACAGTGGATGAATTTGAAATTCAACCTATTTGTGATAATGCAGTAGTTGCGCATTTGCGATGGACGACGACAGGCAATTTATCCACAAGTGGAATGCCCTTACCGCCGCGTGATGGCGTGATGCAATTAGTCTTTCAGAAACAAAAAGACGGTGTTTGGCAAGTCGCATCAGGCATTAACAATAATTTGACAACTTCGAGTGCGTATGCAACATCATCGCGTTACTCGGACACATTGGATATTTGGTAAGTCATGTGTCAAAATAAAGATGATAATAGACAATTCTTATAAATCGTTGATTATCAACCCTTTGGAGGGTTTCAAACCCTCCAAAGGGTGTTATACCTAATTTTTTATTCAATTACTTCGATTTAAATTAAATAATGATAAATGATGAATGATAAAATGGAAAATGGATTAAAAAATCAATTAATTATGCAATTTTTGATTCATCATTGATTACAATCATAACTTATAAAAACGGGAAAACATTGGAAATCAAGGATTTAAAAAAGATTTATTTTGTAGGTATCGGCGGTATCGGCATGAGCGCATTAGCGCGCTATTTCATTGGCAGAGGCATTGAAGTTCACGGTTATGACAAAACCGAAACCGATTTGACGATAAAACTCGCCGCCGAAGGCATGAAAATTCATTATGAAGATAATATTGCCTTCATTCCCCCAAAAGTGGATATGGTCATTTATACACCCGCGATTCCGAAAGACCATACAGAATTAAATTGGTTTCAAACGCAAGGATACAAAATTTATAAGCGTTCGGAAGTTTTAGGGATGTTGAGTCGGAATTCAAAAACGATTGCCGTGGCGGGAACGCATGGTAAAACAACCACTTCTTCGCTCGTAACACACATCTTACGTACAGGTGGGATAGATTGTACGGCTTTTTTGGGTGGGATTTCGCTCAGTTTGGGCAGCAATTTCATTCAAGGCAAGAGTGATTGGGTTGTTGTAGAAGCGGATGAATATGATAGGTCGTTTTTACAATTGTCGCCCGATATTGCCTTAGTGATGTCTATGGACGAAGATCATTTGGATATTTACGAAAATAAGCAGAAAATGCACCGTGCTTACAACGATTTTATCCGCAAAACGAAGGATAATGGCAAAATTTTCCGAAAAGCAGGTTTGCCCTTGACATTGAGCGCGGAGGAACATCGCCGATTACATTTGGATAGTTTTGGCGTAGAACATGGTTCGTATCAAGCGAAAAATGTACGCGTCAAAAATGGTTTTTTTGTTTTTGACTTGAAAAGCCCTATTGAACACATTTCTGAAATCAAATTAGCGATGGCAGGATTGCACAATGTCGAAAATGCAACGGCGGCGATTGCAGCCGCACAACAATTAGGCATTAAATCGAAGGCAATTAAACAAGCATTAGAATCGTTTAAAGGCATCAAGCGGCGTTTTGAAATTGTATTTACGAGTCCGAAAACGAATTTTGTAGATGATTATGCGCATCATCCGACTGAATTACAAAGTGCTATACATGCAGCAAAATTATTATATCCTGATAAAAAAATATTTGGCATATTCCAACCACATTTGTTTTCGCGGACTCGAGATTTTCAAGACGGGTTTGCAGAAGCCTTAGATGCATTGGACGAATTACTTTTAATGGACATTTATCCTGCGCGAGAATATCCGATTGAAGGTGTAACTTCGGACATTATTTTCGATAAAATGAAATTAAATACAAAACAATTGGTTACAAAAAGTAATTTAATGGACGTATTTAAACAACGTTTTGAAGCAGGCGCGATGGAAAATGCAGTTGTTTTAACGGTAGGAGCAGGCGATATTGATACTTTTGTACGACCGATTCGGGATTTTTTGAAATCACATATTGCTGTCGAACAGGAGAAAGCCGTTTAAGAAACTTTCCAAGTTTATTAAATAAATTGCCATTTTAACAAAATAAAATACATATAAGTCATTGATTAACAAAATTTTATAGATAAAAAAATAAGTACCCCTGTACATTTTGAATTACGATTATAAAAAAAATATAATGTTTTTTTTGCAATCCTTTGACTAAAACGAAACTTTACGAAAATGACATCGTTTTATTCGTCAAATGTTGAATGATTTGAATCATATCAATCGGCGTACTGGGGAAAACTTTTTAGGATTGGAACAGTAGGATGACAGAGCAAAAAACTTTCAGACCCGATAAGCGAAAAATATTTTGGACAGCCGCCGCCGTGACTACATGTGTCATTGCGTTGCTCGGCACGTGGTGGCGTAAAAGTAACCCTGTTAAAGATATTATTGTGTCTATTGCGCATCTACCCGATGGCAATGATTTAATCAAAGAAAAAGACATTAAAAACCTCGTCGAACGAGCTTTTGATTTCAGAATCACGGCTGCAACAATGCAGCAAGTGGATGTGCAACGCGTGGAACGGGTGTTGGAACAAGACCCGTTTATTAAAAACGCAGAGGCTTTTTTTGATATAAGTAATCAATTGAATGTCAGGGTACAACAACGGATTCCGATCCTTAGAATCTTGGATGATAATGGCGCAAATTACTATTTGGATGAAGCGGGTGTTAAAATCCCTGCCTCCAAATATTTTTCCGTTCGAGTGCCTGTTGCGACGGGTGCGATTCCGCCACATATTCCTGATTTTCAGAAAAGGCAAAAATATTTGTTGAAAGATTTGTTCTTTTTAACGCAAAGATTGTCAAAAGATGCCTTTTTTGCGTCTAATATTCAACAAATTCATGTGGGAACGGGCGGCGATTTTATTTTAATTCCTTTGCTTGGCGACCATAAAATTGTTTTAGGCAGCCTTGAGGATTTGGAGGATAAATTGAAACGGGTAAAGATTTTTTATCAAGAAGCAATTCCTTATGAGGGTTGGAAAAAATACGGCATTATTAATGTCAAATACAAAGGGCAAGTGGTTTGCAAGAAGCGATAAGTGAATGAATGATAGATTGTAAATGATAAACTTTCGTAAATGTTTGAGAATCAATCTACCGCGAAATCATTACATAGCATTCATTTTTGTCAAGTTTTGAAAAATTATTTATGAAACCCTGCATCAACTGCATCAAAATTATAAATTTATTTTATAAATATTTTGTTTTAATTGATGGCTAATTTTATATTATTTTATAATGAATATAAAATTTTAAAATAGGTGAAAAAATAATAAAAAAAATAAATTATAATTAAAAGATTATCGAAAGTTTACGCATAAAAAGTTTGTGCATACCAAAAAAGGATTTAAATTTGTGGCAAGTTCTTGTTACATGCGAACGAATCGTTACACGTTACACAGAGCGAGTCTAAAATTTTTAACAATTTATTTCGAGAAACTCGGCAACTTAATTTTTTTTACAGGTAAACAATCGGTATTAGCTTTTTTTTGATTTATTTTTGATTAAAAACTTTATGAACCGTCCTATTGCAAAGCGGATTTCATGCCATTTTTTGAGTAGAATGATATATTAGAAATTAATAACATATTAATAACTTACATTAACTTATCGTTAATATTTTTTTTAATCAAATTGGGGCAAAAATGCGTTATAGGTAAAAAAGACGGGCAAAAAATTTTTTTAAGACCATGTAAACATTTATGTTTGCATCGAATAAGAAAGGGTTAACCCGATACTACGAAAAACTACGCCGAAAAAACAGCAAAGTATTGGCACTATCTGTAAAGCACTCGGAAGCTACCTACCCAGACATGCGTTCCGAACCAAAACTGTTAGTGATATGAATGATAATTTAAAATTTAATCAATCAGATATTGTGGTCGCCTTGGATATTGGAACCACGAAAGTCTGTGCTATCGCCGGTCGCAAGAACGAGTACGGCAAATTAGAAATCCTTGGAGTCGGTAAAGTGGATTCGATAGGCGTGATGCGGGGAGTCGTTACGAACATCGAAAAGACAGTTACGGCTATTCATGAAGCGGTCTCCGCCGCGCAACGGTCGGCACGTACTAAATTTAATGTCGTTCACGTGGGCATTGCGGGACAGCACATCAAAAGCTTAAGACATCATGGACAACTGATTCGGGATAATGATTTCACCGAAATCAGTCAAAAAGACATTAATCGGCTCATTACCGACGTGTATAAATTGGTGTTACCCCCTGGTGACAAGATTTTACATATTATTCCACAAGAATATACAGTGGATAGCGAACAAGGTATCACAGACCCTGTTGGCATGAGTGGCGTTAAATTGGAAGTCAATTTCCACATCATCACGGGGCAGATTTCGGCATCGAACAACATTCATCGTTGCGTCGAGCGCACGGGTTTAAAGGTCGCTGATATGACGCTTGAACCGATTGCGTCTGCAATTGCCGTGTTGAGTGAGGAGGAAAAAGAAGCAGGTGTTGCGTTAGTGGACATCGGCGGCGGGACGACTGATATTACGATTTTCCATGAAGGGATTATTCGGCATACGGCGGTGATTCCGTTCGGCGGCAATGTGATTACTTCGGATATTAAAGAAGGTTGTACGGTGATGCAGCAACAAGCCGAACAATTAAAAGTGAAATTCGGGTCTGCACTGGCGGAGGAAGTGGTTCAAAACCGAATTATTACGATTCCTGGATTAAAAGGTCGTGATTACAAAGAAATCAGTGAAAAAAATCTTGCCCGCATCATTCAAGCGCGGATGGAAGAAATTTTTGACGCAGTAATGTGGGAAATTGGTAACTCTGGCTTTGAACGCAAATTAATTGGTGGTATTGTATTGACGGGCGGCGGCGCGTTGCTCAGTCATATAGATAAACTTTGCGAATTGAATACGGGCAAAAGTACTCGTATTGGTGTGCCGATTGAACATTTGGCGCATGGTTATCACGAACAAGTATGTAGTCCAATCTACTCAACGGCGATTGGTTTGTTGTTGAAAGGTATCAATGAGGCGGAACAAAAAGCAGCTAAACAACAACGGACTGCTTTGACCGAATATGATGATGATCGTTTTGACCGTCCGAATCCTTTCAATAGCAATGGCAATGGGAATGGTGTAGCACATATTCCGACGGTTGCGGTCACGCCGACCGTGAAAGAGTCTGTGCAACCTGAACCGACTAAGCAGCAATTGCCTGAAAAACCACAACCAGGTCAAGGGCGTTGGTATGATAATTTGTTCCGCAAGACGAAAGAATGGTTTGAAGCGGAACCCGATTCGGATTTCAATCGCAAAGACGATTGAAATGAGTTGGTTTGTTCGTTCGTTGGTTCGTTAATTTGTTGATAATCAATAAGTTAACGAACCAACGAACGAACGAACGAGCTAACCAACTAACTAACTCATATTAAAGAATGCTTCAAAATTTTACAGATATATGATTTTCGATTTAAAAAACGAGGATCCGTCCATCATAAAAGTGATAGGCGTAGGGGGTGGAGGAAGCAATGCCGTGACACACATGTACAAGCAAGGCATCGTTGGGGTGGATTTCGCAATCTGCAATACCGATATTCAAGCGATGGATTTGAGTCCCGTCCCCGTTAAGATACAACTTGGCCCTGGCGTATCCGCAGGTCTTGGTGCAGGTTCTCGCCCGCAAAAAGGGAAGGAGGCTTGCATTGAATCTATCG
>JBEEMZ010000092.1:0-17441 GCA_041192405.1 Bacteroidota bacterium
ATTGTCCGTAATCATACCTATAATTGATTCCATCTGTATGAGACAGAAGCTACTATTAGGCGATCAAATAGCTTATCTTGCATATATCTTCGATTAAATTTGTAGCAAAATTCATTCAAATAGTTTTGCAGAAAATCGTCGTCTATTCTGTGGTAAATATCTAATAATAATCTCTTAGAATTAGCAATGGCAATGTGAACCCAAGGTAGAATTTTACCAGCTTTTTTTGGTTCAACCACTTGTTGAACTCCCATCTTTTCAACGAATTGAATTGAATATATGCAAATTTTGAAATGTTTAATTATAGGTTCTGGTCCCGCAGGTTACACTGCCGCAATTTATGCAGCGCGGGCAGGGCTTCAACCCGTGTTGTACACGGGCAAAGACCCTGGCGGTCAATTGATGATTACGAATGATGTTGAAAATTTTCCGGGCTATCCAGATTCTATCATGGGTCCGCAATTGATGGAAGATTTGAAACGTCAAGCAGAGCGTTTTGGAACGGAAATCCGTTACGAAATGATTGTCCGCGTAGATTTTTCAGGAAAGATACATAAAGTTTATAATGAAGAAGGTACTGAAATTCAAGCACATACGGTGATTGTGTGTACGGGCGCGAGTGCAAAATGGCTCGGTTTGGAATCCGAACACCGTTTATGGAATAAAGGCGTTTCAGCATGTGCCGTTTGCGATGGCTTCTTTTTTCGTAAAAAACCTGTCATTGTAGTTGGCGGCGGTGATACTGCGGCAGAAGAAGCGACTTATTTAGCGAAACTTTGTACGGAAGTGCATCTTATAGTACGTCGTGACGTGCTTCGTGCCTCTAAAATCATGCAACAAAGAGTTTTAACGACACCTAATTTGAAGGTGCATTGGAATACAGAAACCTTAGAAGTTTTAGGTGTAGATGATGTGATGGGCGCAAAAGTGCGCAATAATAAAACAGGTGAAATTGCTGAAATCGCGGCAAAAGGTTTTTTTGTAGCGATTGGACATGAACCGAATACGGCAATGTTCAAAGGCATTTTAGAGATGGATGAAACGGGTTATTTGAAGGCGAAAGCGGGCAGTACTCGGACGAATATAAAAGGTGTTTTTGTCGCAGGTGATGCGCAAGATAAAGTGTATCGTCAAGCAGTGACGGCGGCTGGAACAGGTTGTATGGCTGCTTTGGACGCAGAACGCTATTTGGCGGCTCGGAATATTCATTAATACAACTCATTGACAATCAATTATTTATCAAAATAAGATCATTCAAATATTATGGCTACTAAGTTTAGAGCAGGCGTGCTACACGGACAAGAAGTTACCGATTTGTTCAATTACGCAAACGCTAACAATTTCGCTTTACCCGCAGTGAATGTCACGGGTTCAAGTACTGTAAATGCAGTGTTAGAAACGGCAAAAGCAGTGAATTCGCCTGTGATTATTCAATTTTCAAATGGCGGTGCAGCATTTAATGCAGGTGGTTCGTTGGGTAATAAAGACCAAAAAGCGGCGATTTTGGGTGGCATTTCGGGTGCGATGCATGTGCATACATTGGCAAAAGCGTATGATGTTACCGTAATTTTGCATACTGACCATTGTGCTAAAAAATTATTGCCTTGGGTAGATGGCTTACTGGAAGCAGGAGAGACGTTTTATAAATTGCGTGGTCAATCGTTATATAGTTCACACATGTTGGATTTGTCAGAAGAGCCGTTGGAAGAAAATATTGAAATTTGCAAGAAATATTTGAAACGGATGGCTAAAATGGGCATGACCCTCGAAATTGAATTAGGGGTGACGGGTGGTGAAGAAGATGGCGTTGATAATTCAGATGTAGATTCATCAAAACTTTACACGCAACCTTCCGAAGTGGCACATGCGTATGAAGAATTGAGTAAAATTAGTCCGAATTTCACAATAGCGGCAGCGTTTGGCAATGTTCATGGCGTTTATAAGCCGGGAAATGTTAAATTGCAACCGATTATTTTGAAAAATTCACAAGATTTTGTCAAAAGTAAGTTCAAAACGGGTGATTTGCCGATTAATTTCGTATTTCATGGTGGTTCTGGTTCGAGTCGCGCCGAAATTCGGGAAGCGATTGAATATGGTGCTATCAAAATGAACATTGATACCGATATGCAATGGGCGTATTGGGATGGCGTGCGCAACTATTATGAAGGTAAAAAGGCATATTTGCAAGGTCAAATTGGCAATCCTGATGGCGAGGAAAAACCGAATAAAAACGTTTATGACCCGCGTAAATGGATTCGTGCAGCCGAAAAAACGTTTGTAGATCGGTTGAAAGTGGCTTTTGAAGATTTGAATTGCATCAATCGAAATGCATAATTATATTTTTAGGTGAATTAGAAAGGTGCAGGTAAAACATGGTTTTATTTTGTACCTTTTTTCGTTTAAAAAAGAAAATTAAATTTTAGATGGTAAAATATTTTCAACTATTCATACAATCGTTTACAGGCTATTTCAATTACCTTGTTTCGGAAATCACCTTTCAATACCATTATAAGGTGTGGTATGAAAATTATTTTTATGGGTTAATCCTCCTTTCCTTATTGGTTTGGGGTTTAGAAATAGGGATGCCTTGGCGCGAAAAGCAAAATATTATTCGGAAAGATTTTTGGTTAGACGTATTTTATATGTTTTTTAATTTTTTTCTCGTTTCGTTGATTGGTTACAATGCGCTTGCTAATATGGGTGTTGAATTATTTAACGATTTTTTAAAACTTTTTGGTTTGAAAAATATCATGATGATTCAAATAGGGCATTTGCCGATTTTAATGCAATATTTGATTCTTTTCGCGGTTGCGGATTTCATTCAATGGAATATTCATCGGTTGTTGCATCGGTTTGAATGGTTATGGTCGTTTCATCGGGTGCATCATAGCGTGAAAGAAATGGGGTTTGCGGCACATTTGCGATTTCACTTCATGGAGACGATTTTGTACAAAACCATTCAATTTATACCGCTTTCGATGCTTGGGTACAGTATTACGAATCTTTTTTGGTTGCATATCACGACGGTTTTGATAGGACATTTGAATCATGCAAATCTCAATTGGGATTATGGTTGGTTTAAATACATATTCAATAATCCTCGAATGCATATTTGGCATCATGTCAAGGTGTTACCAAAAGAACATCGTTTTGGAGTCAATTTTGGATTGAGTTTGAGTATTTGGGATTATGTGTTTGGAACCGCGTATATGCCCAAAAATGGACGCGATATTGAACTCGGTTTTGAGGACGATGAGCATTTTCCGAAGCAATTTATGGCACAGCTAAAAGAGCCATTTCAATAATCGTTTGCCACGAATTTACGCGACAAACACCGTTTGGAAGGTTTCAAACCTTCCAAACGGTGTTTGTCGCTGCTTTCACATCACCTACTTATTCCTTTAAAAAACGGTTTACATGTTCCAAATTGATGCCATTCGTCACATTTTTAAAACCATTTTGCTCCAAAGTCGCTTTGGCTTGACTTGAACGCCCGCCACTTTTACAAAAAACAACAATTTGTTCTTTATTTTTAAACGTATCTAAATGATTCGTCACTTGGTCATAAGGAATATTGATTGCTCCTTTTGCGGTGCCTTCGGCAAATTCTGCGGGGCTCCGCACATCCACTAAAAAACTGTTTTTGTAAGAAACAGGTTTATCACTTTGCATTCCGCAAGAAATAAATGGCAAGATTGTTACTAAAATAGCAAAATTAAAAATACTTTTTTTTAAAATTTTCATAATTTTATTTTAAATAAAATGAATAACCGCAAATGTAAATCATTTAAATAAATTTTAAACAAAAAAAACATGAATATTCTTTCATATTTTCATAAATCTATTTACCTTTGTTTCTGTTAGCAAATCAAGATGTTTTATTTACTCTATTTCAAATAATCATTTCAATGAAGGTTGAACAATTATATACAGGTTGCCTTGCGCAAGGGGCGTATTTCATCGAAAGCGACGGTGAAGTTGCCATTATTGACCCTTTACGGGAAACAGAACCTTACCTCAAAAAGGCTTTGAACGCGAATGCAACGATTAAATACATTTTTGAAACACATTTTCATGCGGATTTCGTGTCAGGTCATTTGGATTTGGCAAAAAAAACAGGTGCAAACATCGTTTACGGACCCGATGCGGATACGACCTATGAAAAACTTTGCGCAACGGATGGTCAAATTTTCAAGTTGGGGCAAGTGACGATTGAAGTTTTGCATACGCCAGGGCATACGCTTGAAAGTACAACGTATCTTTTGAGAGATGAAATGGGAAAACCACACGCCATTTTCACAGGCGACACCTTATTTATAGGGGATGTCGGCAGACCTGATTTGGCGCAAAAACGCGGTAGTTTGACCAAAGAAGATTTGGCAGGTTGGCTTTTTGACTCTTTGCGCAATAAAATTATGCCATTACCCGATGATGTAATTGTTTATCCTGCGCATGGTGCGGGTTCGGCTTGCGGCAAAAACATGTCGAGTGAGACGTTTGATTTATTGGGCAACCAGAAAAAGTTTAATTACGCGCTTCGGGCGGATATGACAAAGGCTGAGTTTATTAAAGAAGTGACGGACGGACTTCAACCGCCGCCTCAATATTTTTCTAAAAACGCTGCGGCAAATAAGAATGGTTATGACAGTGTTGAGAACGTTATGAAACGGGGTTCTCGTAGTTTGAGTCCCCGCGCTTTTGAAACGGCGGCAGAAGTGACAGGTGCTGTGATTTTGGATGTCCGCGATAAAGCCGATTTTTGTAAAGGTTTTGTGCCCAATTCAATTTTTATTGGATTAGATGGTACCTTTGCGCCTTGGGTTGGCGGGTTGATTCCCGATTTGAAACAACCCATTTTGATTATTGCACCGAAAGGGCGGAATCACGAAACGGTCAAAAGGTTGGCGCGAGTGGGTTATGACCATTGTATTGGTTATTTGCAAGGTGGTTTTGAAGCTTGGAAAGCGGATAACCGACAAGTGGACACTTTGCCAACCATCAATACACGCGATTTTGAAACGATTTATACTGAAAATCCAGCTATAAATGTTTTAGATGTGCGTAAACCAACGGAGTGGAATACGGAACATATTGTAAATTCTAAAAATGTGGCATTGGATTTCATCAATGAGCAAATGAGTGCCATTCAAAAAGACACCTTCTATTATATGCACTGTCGGAGTGGTTATCGGTCAACGATTGCGGCTTCGATTTTGAAGGCGAGAGGTTATGACCAATTGGTGAATGTGGTTGGGAGTTTTGATGCGATTGCGAAATCGGCGATTCCAACGACGGCATTTGTTTGTCCATCTACCTTGAAATTGCAAACACATCGGAACATCGGAGACATAGAACTTAAATAATGTATTGATTTTCAATATTTTATTCAAATGCTATGTCTCCTATGTGTTTGCAAAATTAAAACAAAATAGCAATACCAACAATCAAAAATCGTTTATGAAATACGGATTTATCATTGATAACCGCAAATGTATTGGTTGTCACGCCTGTACAACGGCTTGCAAATCGGAACATGAAGTGCCAGTAGGCGTGTTCCGAACGCATGTCAAACAAGTCGAAAAAGGGACTTTTCCAGATACGCGCCGCCTTTTTTCGGTGATGCGTTGTAATCATTGCACGGACGCGCCTTGCGTAGAGATTTGTCCTGTCGAAGCATTGTATTTTCGACCCGACGGCATTGTTGATTTCGACAAAGACCGTTGCATTGGTTGCAAATCGTGTATGCAGGCGTGTCCTTATGACGCGCTGTACATTGACCCTGACACGCACACCGCCGCAAAATGTAATTATTGCGCCCATCGGATTGATGTCGGTTTAGAGCCTGCGTGCGTGAATGTTTGTCCCGAACATGCGATTATTTCGGGTGACATGGAGAATCCTGACACCGAAATCGCTCAATTGCTCTCCCGCGAACAAACCAATGTCCGAAAACCAGAAAAAGGAACGATTCCCAATTTATTTTACATTGATGGTGATGCGTTTTCGTTGGTTCCGTCTTCTACGGACAGATCTGACAATTATTTTTGGAGTGAACAATCTCATGGTGTAGGTCATTTTGCCAAAAATACTGAAAAATTAGCCCTTAGCGATGCTCAATATACTGAAAAATTGGCATATAATGGCGATGATTTGATGAAAACGTTGATGCAAAATAATGGTCAGACGACGGAAACAGATGGCACACCTCAAAAATCTATTGATGTTTTAACAGGTCAAAATGTAAAACGCGTTTATGACGCGCCCGATAAAGGCATCTTGTGGGGCTGGGAAGTGGCGGCTTACGTAATGACGAAAGCGGTTTCTGCGGGAGCGTTTTTAGTGCCTTTTATCGGGATGATGATGGGCAAAGTCGAAAATTCAACTCAATTAAATTGGTGGACAGTTGGCGTAGGTATGTTGTTTTTGATGATAACAGGTGGTTTATTGGTGAAAGATTTGGACAGACCTGACCGTTTTATTTATGTTTTATTGCGCCCGCAATGGAAATCTTGGTTGACGAAAGGTGGTTTTGCGATTACGATTTATGGCGGATTATTGGCGATTTTGGGCGGATTGACATGGTTTGGTGTGCAAAATGGCATTTTAATGATGCTTTTGCAAGGTTTTACAGCAGCTACGGCGGTAATAGTTGCGGTTTATACGGCATTTTTGTTTGCGCAAGCGAAAGGACGCGATTTTTGGCAAAGTCCAGTCGCGGTTTTGCAAATGGCAACGCATAGCATTATGGCAGGTGCGTCTGCGTATTTGATTACGGGTGCAACAGGTTTTTTACAAAACAATTCGTTTTTTAATGTCATTTTAGGAGTGGGTATTGTGGTGAATTTATTGGGTATGTTGGTTGAATTGACCATGACACATCCGACAGCTGATGGAAAAAGAACCGTTCAAGCGATTTTAAAGGGGCAATACACCACAGATTTTTGGACCAAAGCGATTGGTTTGGGCAATATCATTCCGCTTGCGATGCTTTATTTTGCCAATGGCGATTCATTTGTAATGGCTTTGGCAGGCGTATTAGTATTGTTAGGAATTTATTTTACGGAGCGCATCTGGATTGAAGCTCCTCAACGGATTGCATTAGTATAGCGAACATATAGCAACATAGACAGCATAGTATATATAGAATACAAATATAAAACATTGATTTTCAATAACCTATGTCATCTATATACCTATGGTGTTTCAAAAAAAATCAAAAATCATGGGCAAAAATAAGCCATCTTTTATAGAAAGAATTGCAGAAAAAATCGGTCTCATTCCCGATTTGCACAAGGTCGAAACGGAAGCACCCGTTGCTCGCTTGACCGAACCAGGCGATTTAACTCAATTTCCGCCCCCAGAACAATGGGATGATTGGGTCGAATACGAAGCAACCGCCTGGCCCCGTAAAGAAAAAAAGCATTATCAAATAGTGCCAACAACTTGTTTCAATTGTGAATCGGCATGTGGTATGTTGGCATATATTGACAAAAGTAATCAAGAAGTCCGCAAATTTGAAGGAAATCCCTATCATCCTGGCAGTCGCGGGCGCACTTGTGCGAAAGGACCCGCAACGATTAATCAAATCAAAGATGCTGACCGCATTTTGTACCCGATGAAACGGAAGGGCAAACGCGGTGACGGTGAGTGGGAGCGCGTGACTTGGGAGGCGGCATTGGATGACATTGCGGGGCGGATTCGCAAAGCACTCCTCGAAAAGCGTCATAATGAAGTAACCTATCACGTTGGTCGCCCTGGGCATCAAGGTTATATGGATAGAATTTTGCAATCATGGGGCGTTGATGGACATAACAGCCATACCAATATATGTTCATCGGGGGCGCGGTTTGGCTATGCGATTTGGCACGGACATGACCGCCCTTCGCCCGACCATGCGAACGCACAAGTGATTTTGTTAATATCAGCGCATTTGGAATCGGGGCATTATTTCAATCCGCACGCGCAACGCATCATGGAAGCGATGATGAAAGGTGCAAAATTAGTAGTGATTGACCCGCGTTTGTCGAATACGGCGAGTATGGCAACCCATTGGATGCCCTCTTATCCAGGGACTGAAGCGGCTGCATTATTGGCGATGGCAAAGATTATTTTGGATGAAGGTTATTATGATAGGCATTATTTGGAAAATTGGGTCAATTGGAAAGAATATTTGCAACATGATTATCCAACGGAGGCTATTACGTTTGAAAATTTCATTCTGAAAATGCGTGAAACGTATGCCGAATATACGCCCGAGTATGCTGAAAAAGAATCAGGTATTAAGGCAACGATGATTGTGGAAGTAGCGCGATTGATTGGAAAAGCGGGTTCTCGGTTTGCAACGCATAATTGGCGGGCGGCTGGAAGTGGTAATCTCGGTGGTTGGGCAGTAGCGCGATGCCTTCAATTTTTGAGTGTTTTGACGGGTTCGGTCGGAACGGAAGGTGGGACTTCTCCGAATGATTGGAATCAATTCAAACCAAAATTTTTTGATACGCCACCTGCACAGAAGTTTTGGAATGAAATGCACTTTCCAAAAGAATATCCTTTGGCATTTTTTGAAATGAGTTTTTTGTTGCCACACTTTTTGAAAGAGAATCGTGGCAAATTAGACACCTATTTTACACGCGTTTTCAACCCTGTTTGGACGTATCCTGACGGTTTTACTTGGATGGAAATGTTGACGGATGAAGAAAAAGTCGGTTGTCATATTGCTTTAACGCCAACTTGGAGTGAAACCGCGTATTTTGCCGATTACGTGTTGCCAATGGGACACGCTTCCGAACGACATGATTTGAATACTTACGAAACGCATGCGGGCGTATGGATTGCATTTCGGCAACCTGTTTTGCGAGAAGCGGCGCGGCGGAATGGCAAAACCGTTCAATTTACGCATGAGACCAACCCTGGGGAAGTTTGGGAAGAAGATGAATTTTGGATAGAATTGTCATGGCGGATTGACCCAGATGGCAGTTTGGGGATTCGGAAACATTTTTTATCGCCATATCGGAAGGATGAAAAAGTGAATGTAGATGAATATTATCGTTTTATTTTTGAAAATACCAAAAATTTGCCCGAAACGGCTGCCCAAGAAGGTTTGACGGCATTGGATTATATGAGAAAATATGGTGCTTTTTTGGTTGAACCGTCGGTTTACAAGTTGAATGAAACATTACTTTCCAACAAAGAGTTAGAAAATACGACGATTGACCCTAAAAATCAAGTGGTTATGAAAGGTGGAAAAGCGATTGGTGTCATGGTCGAAGGCAAACCAATGATTGGTTTTCCAACGCCAAGCCGTAAGCAAGAATTTTTCTCCCAAACGATGGTGGATTGGAAATGGGGCGAATATCGAATTCCGACCTATATTAAAAGCCACATTCATCGGGATAATATGGATTTTGAAGCGGGTGATTTCCCATTAGTGCCGACTTTTCGTTTGCCCGTTTTGATACATTCGCGTTCGGGGAATGCAAAATGGTTGTATGAAATTGCGAATCGCAATCCTGTGTGGATGCATACGATAGATGCGGCGCGTTTGGGTTTACAAACAGGTGATTTAGTGCGTTTGAATACCGAAATTGGTCATTTTATTGACAAAGTTTGGGTTACGGAAGGCATGAAACCAGGGGTGATTGCGTGTTCGCATCACTTGGGGCGTTGGCGCAGACAGCAAGATGCGCTTGGAAATCGTTGGGCGACTGCCACCGTTGACATTCAAAACAATGGGGATGGCACTTGGAAAATGAAAACGTTGCGTGGAATTGTTCCATTTAAAAGCGCGGATAAAGATTCAGCTCGTATTTTTTGGAGTGATGGCGGCGTACATCAAAATATTACGTTTCCTGTGCATCCTGACCCGATTAGTGGGATGCACTGTTGGCATCAAAAAGTGCGCGTTGAAAAGGCGCGTCCCGAAGATAAATATGGTGATGTGTCGGTTGACACCAATAAATCTATGGAAGTGTATCGAAAATGGTTGGAAATGACCCGTCCTGCGCCTGGCCCGAATGGTTTGCGCCGCCCGTTGTGGATGAAACGTGCTTTGCGACCTGCGGATGAAGCGTATTATATTAAAGATTAGTAAAAGGATGATTTGCAACATATTGATTATCAACACATTGCAAATGATGAATGCCATTTAGGAAACAGGATCAAAGGCGTGAAGGGTTTTCTTTCGCGCCTTTTGGAAGGTTTAAAACCTGACGCTTTAAAAAACGTGCTTGCGCAAAAGCTTTTTTTAGTGGATGTGCGTACGCCTGAAGCATTTTCAGCAGGTTCTGTTACAGGCGCGGTGAATATTCCTTTGGACAGCATTCCTGCAAATCCTTCTAAGTTCAAAGATAAAAAACATATTGTTGTTTTTTGCAGTTATGGAACGGTGAAATGTCCACCAATTCAACTTGATACAAGTTGTTGTAAGTGATTACCAAATGAATGGTGAATCACAAAATTATCATTCACCATTCACCATTGATCATTAACTACATCAATCCAAAAATTTTCGCATATTTCAGCATTTCACCTTGATTTGTCATTTTCAATTTACCTGTGAAAACAGCCATCATCGGATTGACACTCCCGTCTAAAATACCTGTCAACGTCGCAGGTGATGTTGTCACCGCACATTTTGGCGTGCCCAGGAATCCTTCTTGTACCTCGCATTTGCCATTCACAATCTGAACCGTGTAATGTCCTGCATCACCAATATTGAAATGGAAGCATGTATTATGTCCCTCAATCGCCGCAGGATTAATTTGTGCAGGCAATGACATTAAAAAATCTTTAGCATTCATCGTTTAATCTGTAATGAAATTTATTTATTTTTTTATATTTAAAATTTTGATTTACAATATTTTATTCATCCAACCTAAGGCGTAATTCAATACTTCATCTTTGATTTTTTCCTGATGGATTTCATGGTAAAGACCATGCCAAAGTTTGAATGTGATATCGCCTTTGACGCGTTCTGAAAATTCGCGGGCAGCATCGGGCGAAATAACCCTATCTTTTTCGCCATGCATAATTAACGTCGGCACAGGCACTTCCCCTTGATAGGTGTTCAACCAAGCGGCGGCTTCATTCAAACCCATGCCTGCGGCGGCTGTGATTTTGCCATGCACTAACGAATCCGCATTGTAGGCGCGTACCACTGCTTTATCGGTGGAAAGATGATTGGTATCCAAACCAGCCGATTGCGAAAAAGTGGGCAAAACGCTGCGCATCATCCGACCCAATTTTAATAACATGGGTTTGGGTTCAAACGCTAATCGAATCCATGCACCTGTCACGACGGTTGCAACAATGGCAGGTTTTCGGCGCAACATGTAGTTCAAAATCAAATTGCCGCCCATGCTGTGTCCCCATAAAAAGATAGGTTTATTAGGATATTGCGTTTTAATGTCATTCATTAAAAGTTGAATATCATCTATATACGCATCATAATTGGGTGCATGTCCTCGTTTGCCTTCTGATTTGCCATGCCCGCGATTATCCATGCCGACAATCGCATAATCATTACCTACAAAAAAAGAGGCTACATGATTGTAACGATTAATATGTTCGCCAAAACCATGAATCATACAAATTACCGCCCGCGTCTGAACAGGCGACCAATGTTTAACATACAATTTTAATTTGTCTCCAGATAGTATCGTTTTTTCGTGAACGGTCATCATCATTCCTTATAATTTTTTACCTTTGAAAAATTCTAATAGTTCTGCTTTGGGGAAAGTATCTTTTACTTTGGTGAAAAAACGTTCTGCTTCACTCCAATGCTGTATATCCCCCAAATAGTATTCAAATCCATTTGCCGTTTTCAACATATAAATAGCCGTCATAATATCGGCAGCTGCTTTCAAACGCTCATCTTCCTTCTTCAACTCCGTTGGCGAAGTCAAAAATAAAACCCGATACCCTGAATAATCCGCTTGCACGGGGAAAATCGCGTAAAGCGCATCCTTTTTCGGGGCTGTTTCAAAACGTTGCCGTTGCGGTGCTTGAAAAGGAGGTTGAGTGTTATCTTCTGTTTTTAACACTTTTGATGGCATTGAATCTTGATTGGGGCGTTTCATTTCTGGAATCGTACCCACTTGTGGTTTCGTAACCGAAACAGGTTTGATGACTTTTTCCTCAAAATCATCTGCGGGTCTGCCAATTTTAGCCGTTTTCACGTCTTTAACCTCCGTTTTGACCTCATTTACAACCGTTTTACCTGCTTGTTTTGCATCTTTAACAGCCGTTTTACCTGTTTCTTTTGTATCTTTGACAACTCCTTTGCCTGTTTCCTTCGCCTGTTTTAGAATAGATTCCCCTTTTTTGACCGTCTCTTTTACGGCTGTTTCTCCTTTTTGAGCTGCATTTTTTGCGCCCTCTGCTTTTGGCTTATCTTCACTACTTACCGTCAGTGGTACATTGCGTGGAACTGCTCCCGCTACAATGGCTTCTCGAACCTCCGTTTTAGCCGTTTCTGCGACGGTCCCCCCTTTTGACTCTAAAGCGGCTGTTTTTTTCGGCGTATTGTCCGCAATCAGATTGTTCGGTGCGGGTGTTGGATTGGCAGGAGCTTTGTACTCAACGGATTGAAAGGTCTCCGTAGAGGCGATGAATTTTTCTAATTCCTCCTCGTGAATAATCTCCGCCAAAGACATATCTTGGAATTTATTCAAGGTGAAACCCGTAATTTTCAATTCAGTTCTTCGATTTTGCCGATGTTTATCTTCGCTACACGGCGTTCCATCTTCACATTCATTCACAAGCCGCGATTCACCATAGCCTCTTGCCTTCAATTTGTTTCTATCAATGCCCGATTTAGCAATGATATAATCCACTGCTGCTTTTGCACGTTGCTCCGACAATACTTTATTAGCATCCTCGCTGCCCCTCGAATCCGTGTGAGAACCCAACTCAACCACCAATTGAGGATTGTTTTTAAGCACAAAACCAATTTTATCTAATTCCGATTTTGATATTTCTGTCAATTCCGCACTTCCAAGACCATAGTAAATATTTTGAATCACCATATTACGCGTTGTATCAATGCGTTCCATATCAATATTGGCATTCAAGGAACCCACTTGCCTGTTTTCAATGGAAGATAAATTGTCCGAAACCCCTGGCGAAACCGTTCCGATACCCTCAAAACAGAGGATACACCCATCAATATTGACATGCGCTTCCATGCGTTTATTGAAATAACCTTCTTTGCGCACCAATATCGTGTAATGATTTCCTTGTTGCAACGTGAAACTGAAAAACGGACTGGTATGTTTGTCAATCACCAGTTCTGGTTTTTTAGTCGTATTGTTATAAATTTCAATCCGTGCCGCACCAATGGCATCGGTTGGCGTGTAATTATCACTTCGTTTATTAGCAATTTTGGCATCAAACAAATAGCCCGGTTGACGCTCCATTTCAAATTTTAAATACATGGACTCATCTGCTTTTTTGCCGATAGTAGAAATGGTGTCCTGCCGAGTGAGGAATACCCGTTTTTCAGAACTCAAAAAATACACTTTGCCCGCAGGCACTTTGAGTTGGAAATGACCGTCTTGCGTCGTAATCACTTCACCGATAACGGTTTGCGACACGTCGAAAGCGGTGACTTTGACCTCGTTTAAAAATCCACGATTGTACTTTTCAAAAGCATAACCGTCTAATGTAACCGTTTGTGCATTCAAGACTGTCGTTGCAGCCGTTAGACACGCTATCCAGGTTGACCTTTTCATGGTAATTTGCTGGTGTTTGTATAAATTTAATTAAAAAATTGTTTTAAAAAATAAGAATATATTTTGGAAACCTTCAAGTTTTCCGAAACACAACCTATTATTATTTATCTGCTAACGCAGAACGTTTGAAACTGTATCCAAAATAAATGCTTAATCCTAAAAGCATCCATCCAAAAAAGACAGCCCAACTTTTGACAGGAATCTCTATCATTAGATACAGGCAGCATAAAACGCCTAAAACGGGAATCAAATTCCATTTTTTCAAAATGGTAAAAATCGTAATAATAATTGCCAAAATTACAAAAACTAAAAATAAATATTCTTTATATTCTACCTTTCCAAAATGATTCATTACATTTAAAATATCGTTCCGAAAATAACTGATAAACATCGTCGTCAAAAACGGCAAAATAAAAGTTGCATCTATATGTGGCATTTTAAACTTTTTAGTTGGATTATGGTCTTTCGGTAACATCAAAACGCCACCACTCACTAATACAAATGCAAATAACGTCCCGATACTGGATAAATCGGTTACTAAAACGTCATCCATGAATAGCGATGGAATTGCAACAATGAATCCTGTAACAATCGTTGCAAAAGCGGGCGTTTGGTATTTTGGATGGATGCGGGAAAATTGTTTAGGTAATAAGCCATCTCGACTCATGCCCATCCAAATACGCGGTTGACCGAGTTGAAACACTAATAATACGCCTGTGGTTGCAACAACCGCACTTAATGAGATGATATAATTTAAGGTTTTTAAATTTGTTTTTTCAAAAACATACGCTAATGGGTCTGAAACCCCTTTAAATTCGGTATATTTGACCATGCCTGTCAACACTAAAACCGTCAATATATACAATACCGTACATATCAATAAAGAATAAAGCATCGCTTTGGGCATATCGCGTTGCGGATTTTCACATTCTTCGGCAGTGGTGGAAATGGCATCAAAACCAATATATGCGAAAAAAACAGAGGATACACCTGCCATAATGCCTTTAAAACCATTGGGCGAAAACGGAACCCAATTATCTGTATTGACATAAAAGCAACCGACCACAATCACTAATAATAACACAATTAGTTTAAAAAAAACCATTCCATTTGCTACGCGCTTACTTTCTTGAATGCCAATATAAACCAAAATTGTAATTAAAATAACAATTATAAATGCAGGAAGGTTGATAATCAATGGAATAGCTCCAAAAATGCGCGGTGCAGTCGTCCAAACTAAATCCACAACAGGTTGTTTTGCCGCAATCGCTTCTTGATACAATTTGTCTGCCGTGTTATAACCCGTTGTTAACCAATCAGGTAAGTGAATACCGATGCCTTTCAATAAATTATTAAAATAACTACTCCATGAAATCGCCACGACCACATTGCCAATCGCATACTCCAAAATCAATGCCCACCCAATAATCCAAGCAGGCAATTCCCCAAACGCAACATACGAATACGTGTACGCACTGCCCGCCACAGGCACACGAGAGGCAAATTCTGCATAACACATTGCTGTAAAACCACATGTAATTGCAGTGATGATGAATAAAAACACCACTCCAGGCCCACCACTGAAAGCTGCTTTGCCAATCGTTGAAAAGATGCCTGCACCGACGACAGCAGCAATACCCATTGCAACCAAATCGCGCAATTTAAGGTTTTTAGCGAGTGCTCCGTGCGGATTAGAGTCCGAATCGGCTAAAATTTGGTCAAGCGATTTACGTCTAAACAGTTTTTTAAATTCCATTAAAGGGCAATTTTTTTGATGTTCGGTTAGTGACGCGTAAAGTTAGTTCTTTTCTGAGCAAATTTGGTAGTTTTACGCGTAGAGAATTGTTATATTGTTTTAAAAAAAAAATTAGTAAATATTTATTCAACTCCTTTTTGGCAAAAAATGTTTTTTTGCTTAATTTCGCGCTTTCAAACAAAATAGATTTTCTTAACGGGGTATTACAGTAGAAAGACTTTTCGTTCACCCTGTTTAGCTATCACAATGAATTGATTTTCAATTATTTATAACAATGGGTTCAAAAAACAGTAAAGTCTTTTGAACCCATTCTCGTTAAGCAATTATTTTCTACCGCGCCGCTTTCGCTTGATTGGACATATACATTCTCAATCCGAAAAATGCAAATACCAAAATAATCGGTAAGATGACAACACTTTGTAAGGTATGTGCACCTGCTGCTAAGTCAATAGTGGCTTGTGTTGCATTCGTAGCAGGATTTGCTTTTGCTTCTGCTAAATTGCTATCATACATGCTGCCCAAAATAGGTTGGAAGATAAAAGTTGCAAACATACCTGCACCACCCATTAAAGAAAGTCCTAATGCACCACTTTTAGGCATGTTGTCTGCCACGAAACCAAGCATCGTAGGCCAAAAAAAGCAACAGCCCATTGCAAAAACACCTGCTGCCGCAAATGACATCATACCAGATGTATTACTCAACCAAAGTAGCCCAACCACTGCTAAAACAGCAGAACCCAATAACATCCCTGTCGGTTCCAAAGCGTGAACGACTTGTCCCGCAAATAAGCGTCCGACTGCCATGATGGCACTAATCCAAACTAAGAGCAAAATCGGATGCACACCTACATTATTTAAAATGGTGTTAACCCATTGATTTGTACCCAATTCCGTAGCAGAAGTTAATAACATACATGCTATCATAAATAAATAAAGTGGACTTAAACAGGCTTTTATCATTTCACCCGTCGAAATACCCGAAGTCACGCGTTCTGTTTTTGGGAATTGTTGATTTAAAAACAGCACACCGTAAATGAATGCTGGAATTAAAATAAGAGATACTTTTACTTTCCAATCCATGTGTGCCTTGTCCATAAAATGTGAAAGTAAACCGCCAATCACTATCCCGCCAGGAAACCAAACGTGAAAACGATTCAACATTTCTGTTTTTTTATCGGGGTACAAGGTTGCAATCATTGGATTACACGCGGCTTCAACCGTTCCATTTGCAAAACCAATGAAAAACGTTGAAATGAATAAACTCCAAAATCCCGTTGCTGAAATGGTTAAAATGATGCCAATCATGTGGGTAATGAACGCTAAAATGAGTAATCGCCCCATTCCAACCACATCACAAAGCCATCCACCAATAATAGTTGCCACAGGAAAGCCCAAAAATGCCATCGAAGCAACCCAGCCAAGTTCGGCATTGGTGAGATTAAATTGTTTGCCCAAATCGCCAAGCATGCCTGCGCGAATGGCAAAAGTCATAGAAGTTGTCACCAACGCGATGCACGAGGCGAGGAACAATCTTGATTTGTTGATTTCCGTCATGTTGAGTAAAAAATTTGATTGTGACTTGTTTAAAAATTGTTATAAATAATGATGAATGATGAATGATGAATGATGAATTTTGTGATACTATTCATCATTCATCATTCATCATTCATCATTCCTTTCGATAATCGCTTTTACCGCCTGTTTTTTCGATTAAAGCGATTTCTTGAATGATGATGTTCTGTGAGAATGCTTTACACATATCGTAAATTGTTAATGCAGCAATCGTCGCGCCTGTAATCGCCTCCATTTCAACACCCGTTTTAGACGTAACAGATGCTGTGCATTGGATAATCACTTGGTTCGATTCGTTGACGTGGATTTCTATTTTACAGTTCTCCAACCCTATCGGATGACATAACGGTATCAAATCTGGCGTTTTTTTCGCGCCCATGATGCCT
>JBEEMZ010000093.1:0-17398 GCA_041192405.1 Bacteroidota bacterium
TTTTTAAATAAAAGTTGTTTTAAATTTTTTGCCGCCCAAAAGTAAGAAATAGTGTTTTAACATTCTTGAGAAATTGGAATATAATTTTTTGTTATATTATATGGAAACGAGCCGCTTATCTTCCACGATTATTGAAACGCAACAACAAAATATTCAAAAATCGGAATCGAAATCAATTGAGGCAACTCATAAGGTGAAAGAGCAGGCATTTTTGATGAAAGAGGCACTTTTACGAGGTCATTTGCGCGAAATTGGTAAAATTTTAGATTTTGGTTGGCAGCATAAAAAGGCGATGGCGAAAAATATTTCAAATCCTTTTATAGATGAAATTTATACAGCTGCTATCGAAGCAGGCGCGGATGGCGGAAAGATTTCTGGCGCGGGTGGTGGTGGTTTTATGACGTTTTTTTGTCATGGGATTACACGTTATCAAGTGATTGATGCGTTGAAAATGGCGGGTGGACGTTTCCAAGCATTTCAATTCACGTCGCAAGGTTTGGAAACATGGTCGAGTCAATAATCATCCGTAGAGACAGGTCGTGACCTGTCTATTTTTAATTGTTGCGATTTATTTATTTTTAATTGTTGCGATTTATTTATTTTTAATTGTTGCGATTTATTCATTTTAATTAAAAATTAAATTATTTATAATTCATTGAAAATTAAATTGTTGTAAATAATTTAGAGTAAGACAGGTCACGACCTGTCTCTACGGGGGTTTCGCAATTTAATTCGATGTATATAACGAACCAACTGATAATTATGACAAAAATAAAAAAAATCATTCAAGAATCTATTGCTGTTAAAACAAGTTTGTTGAACGACGAGGTTTTAATACAAACTGTTGAAACTGTTTCACAAGTGGTCGTCAATGCTTTCAAAGCAGACCATAAAGTATGGTTTTGTGGCAACGGCGGTTCTGCGGCGGATGCTCAACACCTCGCGGCGGAACTTTCGGGTCGTTTTTACTACGACCGTGACCCCCTTTTTGCGGAAGCATTACATGTGAATACCTCCTATATAACTGCGGTTGGCAACGATTATGGTTATGATGAAATTTATGCACGTTTGGTACGTGCGAAAGGTCGAAAAGGCGATATTTTGTTTTGTATTTCCACGTCAGGCAATTCGCCGAATATTTTGAAAGCGATTGAAGTTGCCAAAAAACGCGACATCATTGTGGTCGGCATGACGGGCAAAACGGGTGGGAAAATGGGTGCGATGTGCGATTTTTTATTAAATGTGCCTTCCAATGATACGCCACGTATTCAAGAAAGTCATATATTATTGGGACACATCATTTGTCAATTGGTGGAAGAGAGGATGTTCCCACAAAAATAATAGCTTAAAATAAGTATTTTGTTTTGACGAAGCCGAATTTCCAAAACAATTTGGCTTCGTCAAAGCAAGAAAAATGTATTTTTGAACGGATAATTAATACCAATTTAAATTAAAAATACTATTTTTGCAAAAAATAACCTCTGATTGTCTATGCAATTGAGGTAAAATCATAAAATATCTGCTCACTTCGTAAAAATTAAAACAACATGAGTCAACAGCGAACTTTTATTAGTTTTGATTGGGCGATGAAAAAAATTCTCCGCCATAAGGACAATTTCACGATATTAGAAGGTTTTCTAAGTGAATTGCTGGATTTTGATGTCACGATTGAAAATATTCTTGAAAGCGAAGGGAATAAGGAAAGTTTAGAGGATAAGTATGACCGTGTGGATATTTTAGCCAAATCTATTAAAGGTGAATTAATATTAATAGAACTTCAATACGATAATCAAGATGATTATTTTCATCGAATGATTTACGGCATATCCAAATTAATTACGGAATATATCTCTGAAGGCAAAATTTATGGTACGATTAAAAAGGCTTTTTCGATTAATATTTTGTATTTTCGTTTAGGTCAAGGGAAAGATTATGTCTATGAGTATAAAGGTAATTTTGTAGGCAAATACAAGAAAGATGTTTTTAAACCCACCAAACATCAAAAAGAAAAATTTAATATTGAGACAGTTGCAGATATTTTTCCAAAATATTATGTAATCCGTGTCAATAATTTTCAAAAACAAGTAATTGAGCAACCATTAGATGAGTGGCTTTATTTTTTAAAAAATAGTGATATTAAAGATGATTTTCATGCGAAAGGGATGGAACGGGCTAAAGAAGCCTTGAATTATGAAAAAATGTCAGGCGAAGATAAATCAAAATATTCACGCCATATTGAGAATCGGCGCATTGAAAAAAGTGTACTGACCACAGCTGAGGATTTAGGTAGCCGAAAAACAAGTCTCGCTATCGCTAAAAAAGCATTAGCTGAAGGATTAGATTGGGCAATGATTTCAAAACTTACTGGATTTGATTTACAAGATATTGAATTACTTTCTAAAGGCAAAAAGATTGAAATTGATTAAACTTGTCAACTTGTAAAGGAGCGTATTTTCGCTAAAAAAGGCATTTTTGCAAAATTATATTTTGTAAAAATGCCTTTTTAATACTTTTCTAACACAATTTCAATAAAAAATACCCAAAAAACATACAAGAGTTCAAACGGTTGTTTAGCTTTGCAGCTTAAAATAGTTTGTCATAGTGCGTTTGGTTGTTAAAACGAACTTTTCCAAAACCAAACCTAAATAGTAATAGCATCCTCAGATGAAACAACGTACACTCCAAAACCCTGTGACGGTCTCTGGCGTGGGTTTGCATACAGGCGTTCATGCGACGCTCACGTTTAAACCCGCAGAAGTAAATTTTGGTTTTAAATTTAAACGAATTGATTTGCCAGGTGCGCCTGTCATCCCTTGCGATTGCAGTAAAGTCGTTTCGACTCGTTACAATACTACAATTCAACAAGGTACTGCACAAGTTGCGACGATTGAACATGCGCTTTCTGCCCTTCGAGGGCTTGAAATTGACAATGTTTTAATGGAAATTAATGCAATGGAAGTGCCTATTTTGGACGGAAGTGCGGCTCTTTTTGTAAAAGCACTGTTATATGCGGGCATTGTTGAACAAGACGCAGAACGGGAATATTTTGTTATCACGCATCCCATCACGTATCGGGATGAAGCAACCGACACCGAATTAGTCGCTTTGCCCGATGCCGAATTTAATATTACGGCGAATATTGATTTTAATTCGCCTGTTTTGGGACAACAATATGCGCGTTTGAAGTCGCTTGACCGCTATGCGACGGAGATTGCACCAGCGCGGACGTTTACGTTTGTGCATGATTTGGAAAAATTATTGGCGCAAAACCTTATTAAAGGTGGCGATTTGGATAATGCCGTCGTGATTGCTGAAAAAGCGATGTCAAAAGCTGAATTAAGTGCTTTGGCAACGAAATTAGGTAAAGAAAGCGTTGAAATTACGCAAGCGGGTGTTTTAAATACGTCTGATTTGCGTTTTGAAAACGAACCTTCTCGACATAAATTGTTGGATGTAATTGGGGATTTGGCATTAGTTGGCAAGCCGATTCAAGGTCAAATTATTGCTTCCAAGCCAGGTCATACGGCGAATGTTGCGTTTGCGAAATTGTTAAAAAAGGAATATTTGGATTGGAAAAAGATTCAAGATGTTCCTAAATATGACCCGAATCAGAAACCTGTGATGGATGTGAATCAGATTATGAAAAAAATCCCACATCGTTATCCGTTTCTTTTGGTTGATAAAGTGGTGGAAATCACGAAACAACATATTATTTGCGTTAAGAATGTGACTATGAATGAACCTTTTTTTCAAGGACATTTTCCGAGCAATCCCGTTTTTCCAGGTGTGTTGCAATTAGAAGCGTTGGCACAGGCGGGCGGTATTTTTGTGTTGCAGGACATTCCAGAAGGAGAGATTTGGGATACCTATTTTTTGAAAATTGAGAATGGCAAATTCAGAGATAAAGTGTTACCAGGGGATACTTTGGTGCTTAAAATGGAATTAGTGTCACCGATAAAGCGCGGGATTGCGTTGATGCGTGGTACAGCGTATGTTGGAAATCGGCTGGTTTCGGAAGCAGAATTGACTGCATTTGTGCAAAAAAGACCATAATTTGAATTAGGAATGATAAAATAAAAGTTTATGAAAGGCAAAAAATGTTGCAAAACGTTTTTTGCCTTTCGCTATTTTAGGGCGTTCAAAAAACGAAAATTCGCTAAACGCAACCCATTTTTCAAACAAAAATTGATTATTTTAAAAAATCACTCAATATGACCGAAGTAATTCCAATGCTCGAAAAAGCAACCCTTTTCAAACAAAAATTGTCGGATTACGAACAGGAAATAAAAAATACAATTCAGTTACTCGCAGATGACAAACCTTTAAACGATGATTTTTATAAATATCTGTATTCAAAAGCAACAACAGTCGTTTACCTCGCCCATGATTTGTTAAGTGAAAAATCAGATTTGCCCAAAGATGAGAAATTATATTTGGCAAAATTGATGAAAAATAAAATTTTACCTTGTATTTTGGAAACAGGTACGGCATCTCGATTTTGTACCAAACCATTAGGTTACGCGGGCGATTATTTGACGTTGGAAAATATTTACCGAAATGTGGAAACTGGCTCAACTCCGATTGGAATCGTAGTGGATAGACTCCATTTGGACGCGCCAACTTCAATTGTGGTGCGCAATCGGCGTAAATTGATAGGTGATAAATTATACGAATTGTTTCAAAAGCAACAACCGACTGCTGACGTGCCTATGACAGTATTATGTATAGCGAGTGGTTCAGCGCGAGAGATTTTTGATTTATATGAAAATATTTATAATCAAAATGCCTTTAAAACCAATGCTTTAAAAACAATTTTATTGGATTTTGACAAAGAGGCACTTGAATTTTGTAGTCATTGGCGAGATGCAAAAGGTTGGACGGAACATATTTCATTAGTGCAAGAAACGATTTTGAATTTAATTATTGGTCGTAGCAAAGTGCAGATTTTACCACAAGATGTTGTGTATAGCATCGGCTTGATTGATTACTTTCAAGAAAAACAGGTTATAAAATTATTGAATTTTATTTATTCCATTTTGAAACCGAATGGAACAGTGATTTTAGGTAATTTTCATAGTAAAAATATTTACAAAGAATATTTAGATGAGGTGCTTGATTGGAAATTGATTCATCGGACGGAAGCGGATATGCAGCGCATGTTTATAGCATCAAAATTCCAAAAAATAGGAACCATTTTCTTTGAAGGCGAGGGTTTGAATATGTTCATTCAAGTTCGCAAGTAATTAGTAAACAATTTATTAAACATTATAAAAACCATTAATTATGCAATCAAACTTAAAACGCGAGATGAGCCGTGAAATGTCGGCTAAAATAGAAATTATGGGCGAATTAGAACCATTGGTCGCGGAAGCTGCCAAAACGATATTAGTTGCGCCCGATAAATGTTGGCAACCGACTGATTTTTTACCCGACATGGCGCAGGAAGACGCGCTTGAACAAGTCAAATTATTGAGGCAGCGTGCCGCAGGGATTCCTGATGAGGTCATCACGACGCTCATCGGCAACATGATTACCGAAGAAGCCTTGCCGAGTTATCAAACATATTTCAATTTATTGGAAGGTATCAATGAAGAACGGTTGCAAACGAGTGAAAAAGCGTGGGCAACTTGGTCTCGCGGCTGGACGGCGGAAGAAAATCGGCATGGCGATTTGTTGAATAAGTATCTTTATTTGTCGGGCAGGGCGGATATGCGCAAAGTGGAAGTCACGATTCACCATTTAATTAACAATGGTTTCAATCCGCAAACAGAGGCTGACCCATATCAAGCGATGATTTACACGTCTTTTCAAGAACGCGCTACTAAAATTTCTCATATCAATACGGGTAAATTGGCTGAAAAAGGAGGCGATTCTGTTTTATGTCGCATTTGCAAAACAATTGCTGGTGATGAAGCGCGTCACGAAAAAGCTTATAAATCATTTATGGCAAGAATTTTTGAAATTGACCCGAATGAAGCCATTTTAGCTTTTGAAAAAATGATGCGGAGCCAGATTACGATGCCTTCGATATTGATGAATCATGGAAAAGAGGATTTATTTGCGAATTTTTCGGCAGTGACGCAACGCATTGGCATTTATACGACTTTTGATTATGCGAAAATCATTGATCATTTGGTTAAACTTTGGAAATTGGAAGAATTGACTGGTTTGAATGGCGCGGCGCAAAAAGCACAAAATTATCTTTGCAAATTGTCTGAAAGATATATGCGAATTGGGGAGCGAATGAAAGTTCCACAAGAATTAAATTTGGCGTGGTTGAGTGCTTAACGCTTCTTTTGCCCCGAATTACTCAGATTTTTACCAATCATTCGCGAAAATTTGAGTTATTCGTGTCAAAATTAAAAAATAAGCATTCTTTGAAAAAATAGTACCTTTGCGTGCTTGTAGATTTTGTACTTAACAAGATTATCATAACTCATTGTAAATCAATGAATTACAGAATTTACAATGCAACAATTCACAACTATAGTTTCACACATTTAGACCTCGACGGACAGCGACAATGAAAAATACTTATTTTGACTTGGTGGATCAAACCTTTTATTTTCCACAGGACGGATTCACTTTGCAAGATAATTGCCTCCATTTTCACGGGATTGACCTGTATTCTTTGATAAAAAAGTACGGGACTCCTATGAAAATCACTTATCTCCCCAAAATTAGCCAGCAAATTCAACAAGCCAAAAAGCATTTTAATAACGCAATTGATGAATTGAATTACGGTGGTGAATACTATTATTGTTACTGCACCAAGAGTTCGCATTTTCGATTTGTGTTGGATGAGGTGCTGAAAAACAATGTTCAATTGGAGACTTCCTCTGCATTTGACATTGATTTGATTCAAAAACTGTATCATGCGGGCAAAATCGGCAAGGATAAAATTATTGTTGCGAACGGTTTTAAAAATGTAGGTTACATCCGAAAATTGGCGCAATTGATTAATGGCGGGTTCAAAAACGTGATTCCTGTCTGCGACAATCGCGAAGAATTGGATTTTTACGATGCGCACATTGTCAATACATGCGGTGTTGGGATTCGGGTTGCGACGGAAGAGGAGCCAAAATTTGAGTTTTACACCTCTCGTTTGGGGATTCGACCTTCCAAAGCGGTCAATTTTGTGAAAGACAAAATTTTGACCAATCCGAAATTTAAATTGCGGATGTTGCACTTTTTTGTGGACACGGGCATTAAAGACACCACTTATTATTGGTCAGAATTGCGCAAAGGCGTTAAATTGTATTGTCAATTGCGGCATTATTGCCCCGATTTGAAGATTTTAAACATTGGCGGCGGTTTGCCGATTTCCAATTCGTTAAATTTTGAGTATGATTACGCTTACATGATTAAGGAAATTGTGCGGACGATTAAGGAATATTGTGCAGATGAGGACGTGCCAGCACCTGACATTTTTACCGAATTTGGTAAATATACGGTTGGCGAAAGTGGTGCGACCGTTTTTTCAGTGATTGGTCAGAAGCAGCAAAATGATAGTGAATTGTGGTATATGGTGGATAATTCGTTGATTAACACGATTCCAGATTCTTGGGCTATTAATGAACGTTATATATTACTGCCTGTAAATCATTGGAATAAGGAATATCATCGGGTAAATGTGGGTGGATTGAGTTGCGATAATGCCGATTATTACAATTCAGAAGCGCATTTGAATCAATTGTACATGCCTAAATTTGGCAAAAATGATGAAAGTTTATATATGGGCTTTTTCAATACAGGCGCGTATCAAGATGCATTGAGTGGTTATGGCGGGATAAAACATTGTTTATTGCCCGCGCCGAAGCGCATTTTGGTGGATAGAGATGAAAATGGGAATTTAGTGGATTGGATGGAATCGGATGAACAGGATGCTGAATCCATGTTAAAATTATTGGGCTACTAAATTTGCAAACACATAGGGACATAGGAGACATAGAAAAGGGCATCCGTTTTGAATGGATGCCCTTTTTCTATGTCTTCTATGTCCCTATGCGTTCGCAAATTTTGTTTAACTTTTATTTGTTTTTTTTGCCAAAAAGTTAAACAAAATGAAAACAATGATTGTTAAACGATTTTCAAACCAACCAATCAGTGCTATTTTGGAGAATAAAAAGAAAATAATTGTCATCGGAGCAGGATTTGCGGGCTTGAGTGCAGCTACTTATTTGGCGCATCAAGGTTGTGACGTGACCATTTTGGAAAAAAATGAAGTGGCGGGCGGTCGCGCTCGACAGTATGTTGCAGAAGGTTTTACCTTCGATATGGGACCGAGTTGGTACTGGATGCCCGATATTTTTGAACAATATTTTGCAGATTTTGGCAAAAAAAGGGCTGATTATTACGATTTGGTTCGATTAGACCCATCTTACACGGTGTTTTTCAACGAAAACCAGATTTGGAACATTCCAGCAAAAATGTCTGAGTTAGAAGCATTGTTTGAACGAGCTGAAGCGGGGAGTACAATTGCGTTGCGTCAGTTTTTAAAAGAAGCAGCGTACAAATACCAAACAGGAATTGGTGAATTTGTTCAAAAACCGAGTCAATCCATTACAGAATTTATAGATATTCGGATTTTGAAAAGTGTTTTTCGGTTAGATATGTTCACTTCGATGTCGAAACACCTTCAAAAATGGTTTAAAAATCCGAAACTAATTCAATTATTAGAATTTCCTGTCTTGTTTTTGGGGGCGACACCGCAAAATACGCCTGCTTTGTATAGTATGATGAATTATGCTGATATGTCATTAGGTACATGGTATCCGATGGGCGGAATGTTTGAAATTGTTAAAGGAATGGTGCGATTGGCGGAAGAAAAAGGGGTGCGGATTTTGTTAAATCAAGAAGTCAAACAAATTATTGTTGATAAAAAAAAGAATGTCACAGCGTGTGCGACAAATACGAACCATTTTGAAGCAGATTATGTGATTGCAGGTGCAGATTATCATCATATTGAGCAAGTCGTTTTGCCATCCGAATTTCGCCATTATTCAGCCGCATATTGGGATAAGCGGGTGATGGCTCCATCTTCCTTGATATTCTATCTTGGTGTCAATAAACGACTTACAAATTTAAATCATCATAATTTGTTTTTTGATGAAGATTTTAACCTTCATGCAAAAGAGATTTATGAGACCCCAAAATTACCTACAAATCCACTTTTTTACGTATGTGTGCCGTCCGTAACAGATGCGACTGTTGCGCCCGAAGGATGTGAAAATTTGTTTATATTGATACCGCTTGCACCGAATTTGCCAGATGAAAAGGATGATTGGCGTGAAAAATATTATGATATGGTGATGACGCGATTGGAAAAATTGACGGGTCAATCTGTGCGCGATGCTGTGATTTACAAGCGGTCTTATGCGCATCGAGATTTTCAAAAAGATTATCATGCATTTAAAGGCAATGCTTATGGATTAGCGAATACTTTAATGCAAACAGCTTTTTTGAAGCCAAAATTAAAAAACAAACATTTGAATAATTTATACTATACAGGGCAGTTGACAGTGCCTGGCCCAGGGGTTCCGCCATCTTTGATTTCAGGAAAAATCGTTTCCAAAGTCATAACGAAACGTTCTGATTTTAAAAAGTAAAGATTCATAGAATACATAAAATATTAATAATCAATATTTTGTGTTTCCTATATCCCTATATGTTTGCAAAAATGATACCCAACACGATAAAAATAAAAATCAACATGTTATCTCTTTATAACAAAACTTGCGCTGAGTGCAGCCAATTAATTACGCATCGGTATAGCACCTCTTTTTCAATGGGCATTCGGTTATTCGATAAAAAATTGCGATTACCGATATGCGGCATCTACGGTTTTGTGCGCTTTGCGGATGAAATTGTGGATACTTTTCATGGTTATGAAAAAGCCCAATTATTACAAAATTTTAGAAAAGATACTTACAAAGCTATTGAAGATAAAATTAGTTTAAATCCCGTTTTGCATGCTTTTCAAGAAGTGGTGCGTCGCTATCACATTGAAAGTCAATTGATTGATGCGTTTTTAGACAGCATGGCGATGGATTTACATTTTTCAACGTATGAAGATTCCTTGTATAAACAATACATTTACGGTTCTGCGGAAGTGGTTGGCTTGATGTGTTTGCGCGTGTTTACAGATGGTAATGAATCTGAATATCAACGGCTCAAAGCGGGTGCGCAAGCATTAGGTTCCGCATTTCAGAAAATCAATTTTCTACGAGATATGAAAAGTGATTTTGCAGAAAGAGGTCGTGTCTATTTTCCAAATATTGATTATCAGTATTTTACAAATGAGCAAAAAATTGAAATTGAGGCAGATATCAAAGAAGATTTTGATATGGGTTATAAAAGTATATTACAATTGCCTGCGTCTGCTCGATTTGGTGTTTATTTGGCGTATGTTTACTACCTCAATTTGTTTAAAAAAATCAAAAATGCCAATGTTGCGCGGGTGAAGGAAGAACGCATTCGGGTTAAAAATCGGATCAAAGTTTATTTGTTATGTCGCTCAATGGTTAAAAATAGTTTAAACTTATTATAAGTTAAGTTGCTGATTATCAATATTTTACAAAATGAATTGCAAATTTATCATTCACATTTATCAGTAATCATGCTGTTTCTAAAAAAAAATATACATTGGATTTGTTTGTTGATAGCAGCAATTTTTGTGACGGCGCATTGCATATATGATGTGATTCGTCCGAATCACCTTCTTTGGAAAGTGTCACATCCCATTGAAATTCAATGGTTTGAAACCAAATATTTGTATTTAATGATACATATATTGCCATTGTTGCCAATCATTATTGCGTGTTTGTATCCTAAAATTGCTTTTTATAAAAATTTTAACCGTGCATTGCCCGCCTTATTGATAACGGCGATACCCTTTTTGATTTGGGATTATTTTAAAACAATTTATGATGTATGGGGCTTCAATCCAAACTATTACACAACAAACTTTTTTGAATTGCCCGCAGAGGAATATTTGTTTTTTTTTAATATGCCAATGGGCATATTATTGATTCACGAAGGTTTAAACACATTTTTCCCTTATAATCGAAATTTTATTTGGGAAAAATGGTTTACACGAGTTTTAATTATTGCCTTTTTAACGATTGGTTTAACGCATTGGGGACGCGCCTATACATGTATAACTTTTGTTTTATGCGGAATTGCATTGTTATATCATCAAATTCAATTTGAAAGTATATCAAGAATTCGATTTTATCGCACGTATATGGTCGGATTTATAGGTTTTTTCTTAGTAAATAGTATTTTGACAGGTATCGCAACAAGAGAACCTATTGTGCTCTATAATCCAGAAGAATATTTAGGTATTCGATTGATTACCATACCTTTAGATGACATGGCATATAATTTTTTGTTACTATTAATGTGCATCACCTTGTACGATTATAAAACTTTTTATTCGTTTAAATATAAAAATTCAAACAAATGGGTCAATATTTAATGTACGCGCTCATCACATTCGGCGCATTTGCTGGGATGGAATTCATGGCATGGTTCACGCACAAGTACGTCATGCACGGTTTACTCTGGAATTGGCATGAAGACCATCATAAGCCGCAATTAAAAAATGGTTTTTTTGAAAAAAATGACCGATTTTTCTTAGTTTATGCCATTCCAAGTATGTTTTGTTACATTTATGGCAGTTTAAGCCCTCATTTTTGGGTATTATTTGTTGGCGTTGGCATTTCGCTGTATGGTTTGGCGTATTTTTTAATCCATGATGTATATATACATCGGCGATTTGATTGGTTCAAACATTTGGATTCGGATTATTCGCGGGCGGTTTTGCGGGCGCACGGCGCACATCATGCGAAACAAAGCAAAGAAGATTGTGAATCTTTTGGTTTATTAGTAATTGCGCCTAAATTTTTTGGAAAACGGAATCGTGGTGCAAAAAAAGAAACGGATTGATTAGATTTGCGCCCTTATTTCATTTAAAATGATTACCAATTATGGCAATAACCGAAAAATGGCTTCGGGCGAACTCGATAAGTCAAAGTTTTCAAAGGGGCAGAGGATACCAAGAATCGGTGCAACAATTAGCCAAACAAGGCAATGTTTATACTGCAACTGTTTATGGCACAAGCCGTTATAAAGTTAAAATTATTGATGATTCAAATGATATAGAATGTTCTTGCAATTGTCCATACGATTTGGATGGCTTTTGCAAACATATTATTGCGGTCGGTTTGTGCATTATAGAAGGCGATTTTAAATCAAAATCAATGACGCTTCCTACTACGCAATCGGGTTTCGTAGGTAAACAATTGCCCATTGATAAACTAAATTTTTATGATAGAACGTTTTCCGTAGCGCGTCAAAGTCAACAAGCAACCTTTTTACGCGCTCTTTTTGCGGAAGATGAAAATTTGTGCCGCCGTTTTTTGGCATTTCAACAGCCTCTTGTGTTGTCACAAGAGGCTGCTCCTATTGCGGTGCAGGCGTTGCAACTTCCTAAAACGGTTGATGATTTTTCTGAATGTAGTCAAACGATTGCGGGAATTATTATGGCAATTGATACGGATCCATATATGAAAGAAGAATCAGATATGGATTATGATGATTACGATGAATATGGCGAATATGAGGAAGAGGAAGAAACGCATGATACCGAAGCACTTACGCAAACGGTTGAAAATCAATTAAATCCATATTATCAACAATGTTTAACGCTGTTGCAGCAGCGCAAAGTTTTGGATTCATTTTATGGATTATTATGTTTATACGAAGCATCCTTTTTGGTTGAATCGGAGGATTGGATGGAATCGGAAGATCGGACTTACCAAGATATGATGTATGAAGATTGGACAAAAAAAGTACCAATATGGGTGAGTGCTGCGAAAAATATTTTTATTCAAAAGGCTGATTATCAATTAGTTATGGAATTGATATGGCAACGCCGCGATTATTTTGCTCGTTTCCAAAAAACTTCGGATGATTATATTCCATATAGTTCTTTTGCAGAAATGGAGGATTTGATAACTTGGGCAACGCCTACGATTGAAACAAAACGTTTGTGTTTAAATGAGTTACAAGATAGAAATTTGTTGGTTTCCAAAAATCATTCCGTAACTTTGTTACTATGTAATGGGTTGAATGACAATGAATTATTGCTCAATTGTTTTGAAAAATATGGTTCAGAATACTCTGAATTGAGTTTGGAGTGGTTGAAACGGTTATTAGAAGTTGGGAATCGTCCAAAATGGGTACAGACCGCGCATAAAATATACAATGCAAATGCCTTAAAATCAAAATTAAATCCTCATTTTTTTCCAAAAACGAATGCGGCGTTAGATGATTATATTTTCCAAAATTTGAAATTGGAAGATAATCTTGTTTTTTTTAAAGCATTTATGGGCGCGTATGCGCGAGAGCGACAAAATTTAGTTGCGTATCAGTATTGGAAAGCCGTAGCATCTTTGGCAGAATTGGAATTATATTATCATGAATTGCGGACTAACAATCCAAGTTTTTATATTCAGTTAATGAAAGCAGATGAAAAATATGATGATTTATTGGCTTACGCCAAATCTTTGGTCACAGATAGTCGAAATACTTTTTTTGTAGAAGCGACTGAACCGATTTTAAATGTAAAGGATGATGCTGTTTTGAAATTATATAAAGAGCGTATTCTTCATCAAATGGATACGTCGAGTAAAAAAACGCGTGAGATTTATGCTGCCTATATTTCGGGTTTAAAACCCGTTTTGAAAATGACGAAAAAAGGCAAAGAAGTGAAAGGTTTTTCGGATTTATTGCGGTCTCGTTACATGCGCTACCCTGCATTTGTGGATGAATTGAAAAAAGCAGGATTTTAATATTGAATCAACAAAAGTGGTATTTTTGTACAATTTTAAGTGAAAATCAAGGCTTACTTGCAGAATTTTCTTGAAATATTTTATAAAAAATAATACAAAAAAGTAAAATGCAGATTGTTTGTCGTAGCTTTGCGACTCAATCTGCATTTTTAATCTAAACTCAAATAATAAAGTGGATCAATATCAAAAGTTTAAACACCTTTTAGAGTATTTTGTGGCACACCTTGAATATTGTGTTACAGACAATAAAGGTAATAGAGGCTATAGTCAATATATTCAAAATATAACTAATTTCAAACGAGGTGGTCAAGGTCATAAAGGGCAAAACATTCAATCCCAAATCGAAGCTTGGGAAAGGTACGCTAATGGAAGTATTTGTATCAACATAAATCCTACCGTGTACAAGGGAAAAGGTTGTTATCTAAATTGGGAAGACACTGCGATAAATGTTAATGCAGATTGGGAAAAAAATAAAAATACTATCATTGGTTTGAAAATTGTGAAAGATTCTTATCCAATCACTAATTCAAAAGATGTATTATCCAAAAACATAGGTGAACTTGGTCTTTTTGACACTGAAGTTCCCAATAAAGAGTTAAAATCATTTTTTGATAAATATAACTATTTAATTATGGCGCAGAATCAAATGGAAAAAATTCAACCTTACACGAAACTTCTTGAAGAAGTTCATAATCTAATCCTCACAGGTGCGCCAGGCACAGGAAAAACCTATTTAGCCAAGCAAATTGCAAAGCAACTCATAGGCGCGAAAACTGATGAAATGCTAGAACAAAGTGGTCAATTTGCTTTTGTTCAGTTTCATCCATCCTATGATTACACTGATTTTGTCGAGGGCTTGCGCCCCACGAAACTGGATGTACATGGAAATATTGGATTTGAGTTGAAAGATGGCATTTTTAAACGATTTTGTAAAAAAGCTATTGGCATGAGTGCTATTACCACGGGGCATATTGAAAACTTTACCTTAGATGATTTTGATAAATATTTATTATCATTAGGATTGCAAGAAATTACGGTTAAAACTTATAGACATAGAATGGAACAGTTGTTAGGCAAGGAGATTAATGCTAAAAGAGCTATTAAAAATGCTGTAAAATATTCGTCGTTAGAGGAAATTTGTGAAAATGCGGATGACATAAAAGATTTTGATACTATCAATAATTTTCATAATCAATTTTCCTCTGGTGTGGCTCATTTGACAAATTTTAGAGAAGAATTGGCTTCCAAACAACATAAAGCAAAGGAAATTCAACCTTTTTTTGTTTTTATCATAGACGAAATCAATCGGGGCGAAATATCTAAAATCTTTGGTGAATTGTTTTTCGCTATTGACCCCAGTTATAGAGGCAAAAAAGGTACTGTAAAAACGCAATTTTCAAACCTGCATGATAATGAAAACGAATTATTTTATGTTCCAGAAAATGTGTATATTATTGGTTGTATGAATGATATTGACCGTAGTGTGGAGAGTTTTGACTTCGCAATGCGTCGCCGTTTCACTTGGCAAAAAATTAGTGCGCCAGAAAGTGCGGACAATATGAACCTTTCGGACGAAATTAAAGGCAAAATGGCACGATTGAATAAGGCAATTTCTAAAATTGAAGGATTAAATGATGATTATCATATCGGAGGAGCTTATTTTTTAGATAAAAAGGGCAATCCAAGAACGGATTATGATGAAATTTGGAAATATCGTTTGGAACCATTGTTAAGAGAATATTTACGTGGAATTCCTAACGCGGATAAAAAATTAGCAACCCTCAAAACTGATTACGACCATGAAAATAAGAACAACGGATAATAACGGAGGAAAAAATTTAATTGATTTTGAAGGGTGGGATATGAAAGATTTGTCTGGTATTGCGAATCAAAGTCTGAAAGATTTGGAAAAAAAACATCCAAAATTACTTATTTTCCCTCAATCGCTGGGTCAATATCGGGATGATGTTGAAAAATCACCTATATTTCATTTAGACGAAAATAAACTCACAACTTATAATCTGATGGGATTTATAGGGCGAAATGCTACGCAACTTACAATTACTTCTCGTTTCGCCAAAGATGATAAACGTGATTATTTCCTGCATTATATGTTGCATAAAGTGTTTGCAATCAATATTTTAGATTTTGACCAGACGTTTGATAAAGACAATATTTGGGATTTTTTGTTGTATCTTTTTCCTCATTTTCTCAAAAAAGCATACGCACAAGGTTTATACAAAGCCTATAAAAGAGTTGCCTATAATGATGCAAATGTAAGAGGAGCGATTGACATGAATAGGCATATTCGCACGAATATCCCTTTTGCAGGAAAAATCGCTTATACCACGAGAGAACATAGCTATGATAACAGCGTAACACAATTAATTAAACATACCATTGAATCTATAAAAATACATCCTTTGGGAAACGGAATTTTTACATCTGATAATGAGATAAGGGATATTGTGGGGCAATTTAATTTTGTCACACAAGCATCCTATAACAAAAATGCTCGCCAAAAAGTAGTTTCTGCCAATTTAAAACCCATTTCGCATCCTTATTTTACGGAATATAGCATGTTACAAAAAATTTGTTTGCAAATTTTGAGACAAGATAAATTAACGTATGGTGCAGAAGAGGATAAAATCTATGGGTTGCTATTTGATGGTGCATGGCTTTGGGAAGAATATTTGAATACGCTGTTAAAGGATAAGGGTTTTACACATTCTGAAAATAAAATAAGGAAAAATGCACGTTATTTGCTGCAAGGAGAAGCCAGAAACCTTGATGAATGGGCGATTTATCCAGATTTTTACAAAGAAAATTTGGTACTGGATGCAAAGTACAAAAGATTAATAAAAAATGATAAGAAAAATATCAGTAGAGATGATAAATTTCAAATCATAACTTATATGCACGCGCTAAAAACTGAAAAAGGCGGGTTTATTTTTCCTTCCGAAAAGGAAAATTGTTTTCAGAAAATTGGGACATTGAATGGTTATGGTGGCGAAATTTACCTTTTTGGTTTGAAAATACCACAGGAAATAGCTACTTATGGCAGTTTTAAAGAGAAAATGGCAGTATCAGAAATGGAATTCGTTCGTAATCTTTAACGAATTCTCGCAGTACCCGTAGATGCTGCAAGAATTCGTTAAATTTCTGGGGTGCGAAATAAAAAGTTTCTAAAATAATCCACTTATCGGCATGGTTTGAATACCAATATTCATTGGATTGGTATTCAATTTTTGTTTCAAAATCGCCGCGTAAATGCTCCGAAAATCGGTTTGAAATTTCAAATCACCATTATTCAAATCACTCAAATCTGGGTTTGCGCCAATAATTTTGCCTTTATTGCCTCCGCCAATCACGAAAACAGGTGCTGCTGCGCCATGATCCGTTCCCGAACCATTTTCCCGCGCCCGTCTGCCGAATTCCGAAAAAATCATCAAAGTCACGTTTTGCAACAAACCCGCCGTTTTCATATCATCATAAAACGCTTTTACCGACTCCGAAACCTCTTTCCAAAGGTTTTGATGCTT
>JBEEMZ010000094.1:0-29149 GCA_041192405.1 Bacteroidota bacterium
CCGCGAGAATCTGCGGGAAAATCTGCGAAATCTGCGGGGAAAAATAGATTGATAATCAATTATTTACATATTAAATCTTTAACAACTCAGTAGTGTAAAAATAATTAAAATCAATTTAAGAAAACAATATGAGTAGCGGAACCGAATTCGGATTAAAACAAAAATGGCATGAATTTTTATCTTATTTAAACAAACCGTAATATAAATCTTCCACTTTCCCAATCATGCGTACCCGAATCGCATATTTATCAGTATTCAAACTTTTTAAATTATATTTTGAAATAAAAATTTCTTTAAAACCCAATCGCGCTGCTTCTTGAATGCGCTGTTCTACGCGATTCACTGCCCGAATCTCGCCCGAAAGTCCCACTTCTCCCGCAAAACAGGTATCTTTTGGAATGCAAACATCTTCCAAAGACGAAATCAATGCCGAAATAATCGCCAAATCTATCGCAGGGTCTTCCACGCGAATCCCCCCCGCGATATTCAAAAAAACATCATTTTGTCCAAATGCAAAACCGCATCTTTTCTCCAAAACCGCCAATAACATCCCCAAACGCCGCAAATCAAAGCCCGTTGCAGAGCGTTGAGGCGTTCCATACACCGCTTTTGACACCAAAGCCTGTGTTTCTATCAACATCGGGCGCATGCCTTCCACCATCGCACATATAGCAGAACCGCTTAATATCTCCTCTGTTTGTGACAATAATAATTCCGAAGGATTGCTCACCCCTTGCAAACCTGTTGAAGTCATATCATAAATCCCAATTTCATCAGTCGAGCCAAAACGGTTTTTCAACGTGCGCAAAATCCGATAGGTATAATTTTGGTCGCCTTCAAATTGCAATACGGTATCAACAATATGTTCTAAAAGTTTCGGTCCTGCAATCGAACCATCCTTCGTGATATGACCAATAATGAAAATCGGAATGTTCGTTTCTTTCGCAAAACGTTGCAATTCGCCCGCACATTCGCGCACTTGTGAGATGCTGCCAGGCGTTGCGTCAATGTGCGCCGCAGCCAACGTTTGAATCGAATCTATCACAATCATATCAGGCACAAGGTGTTGTGCATGTGTTAAAATTTTATTTGTATTGGTTTCCGTCAAAATATAACATTCGGATTGTGGCGTTCCAACACGGTCGGCACGCATTTTAATTTGCTCTTCGCTTTCCTCGCCACTCACATATAACACCCGCGCCTTTACGCCAAGCGCAATTTGCAACATCAATGTAGATTTTCCAATGCCTGGCTGTCCGCCAATCAATACGAGTGCACCAGGGACAATCCCGCCGCCCAAAACACGATTTAATTCGTCATCAGGCGTTGTAAGTCGTTGAATATCACCACTTTTTATATTAGCAAGTGGTGTTGGCTTGGGGTCTTCGCGCCGAGTGCCGCGTACAATTTTCTGACGTTCCTCGCGGGGACTTTCTTTGGTAACGATTTCTTCATGAATCGTATTCCATTCGTTGCAAGCGGGGCATTTCCCAACCCATTTCGATTGCCGCGCACCACAACCTGTACAAGCATAAATTTTTTTAACAGTACTCATAGTCCAATGATTGATGAATTGATGAATGATGAATTGCGCTTTTACTAAAAGATTCATTATCAATGATTTAGTAAAATTAAATCGTTCCATTTAATGGATTTATTGGAACATACACGCCAGACTCAGTATAAAAAGCATTTATTCTGTATAAAGTTAAAATATTTTTTTTTCAAATAAATAAATTTAAATAAGCATTGGATACCTCAGTTTGCAGCAAGTTCCTATTGGAGAAAATGTGAAGATTAATTTATTATTTTGTAAACAAATCTATATTTTTGCGCCAATAGTTTTCAACAATTAGTTTAGCTTCTTTTGCCCATGCGTCATGTTCAAGTTGGGAAGCGGTTTCGGCTTGTTGATATTTGGGTTCGTATGCTTTTCGTTGCGCGTCGGTTAATTTTTCATTCAGCTGATATTGAAAATCATTTTTAGAGCGAACTGCATGAATGGCTTGCGCTTTTTTTCGGATTCCGCCAAAAAACGTCGCATCCACAGGCATTTCTTTAAAATCATCTTGCGTTTTACACTTTCTGATTTGAATAGTACAATCTTTTGTTTGGCTTTCATCGTCAATCGTGAAGAAAATTTGCGAAAGCAACCGAAATTGACCCTTTTTGAACTCGTAAAGATTGTAAATATCTTCAAAATTGTAATGATAACGATTGGTATTATTATCGGAATGATCCATTTTCAACCCTTTCGCAATGTCAAAATCCCATGATTCATCATTAAAATAGTTATCAATTTCCACAAAATCATTATTTTGCTTATTAAATAACGACACTTTGTAATTTTGAGCTGCTGTATTGCCCATAATCAGGTCTTTCAAACCATCTTTATCCCAATCTTGGAATTTACAATAGCCATCTTTCAAATTGCTAATATCCAAAATTTTGCAAGGCTGTTTGCCAACGGTGATTTTCAACCACTCAGGCTGCATGTCGCTCCCTTTCGTGAAACTAAATCTTTCAAATAAAACACCATTTTGTTCAAATTTTTCAATCAAATTGGCTTTGCTATCGCATTTTGGCTCGCTTGACGCGTCCGATAAAGCAGCTTTTGCCAATGTATCTGTTTTGGAAACAACCTTTTGTTCAGGTGTGTTTGACGGATTACAAGCCAATGTAGTTGATAATAAAGCAGTTACAAATAAATATTTCATTTGATAAGATTTTATGAAAAATGATTTTTACAAAGATAGTAACGTTTCCAGCAATTTCCGCTTTAGAAAAGAAGCGGAAGAAATCTGCGGGAATTGCTGTAACGTTTCATAATCATACAGGTTCACCGCTTGAACCGATTGATTAAGATAAATCAAATCAACCGATTCACTATTCCAGCGTCTCAACACTTCCAAATTATCGCCAAGAATTAATTGATTCCTTGAAATGAATTTTTTTGAACTAAATGGTTGCAAACTTAGTATTTTTTTAGTAAAAGAAATGAAGAACAACTAACTTTACGCCCTAAATGAACAAAGAAAACCGAAAATGAATCCTAAATAGGTGTTTTAAACTTAGGGTTCAATCGAATCGGTTTTCAAAATGATTCTAAAATCCTATTTAATCCGAATTCCAAAGTTATAACTATGAATTTTGAATTACAACCTACGCTTCAAGATGCAATTGTTCGACTTGAACCGCTTCGCACAGATGATTTTGAAAAATTGTATGTAATTGCTTGTGACCCAATGATTTGGGAGCAACATCCAAATCCTGACCGTTATCAAAGAACCGTTTTTGCAACCTATTTTAAAGGTGCCGTAGATTCAAAAGCAGCTTTTTTGATATATGACAATCGTACCAATCAATTAATAGGCTGTACACGCTATTACGAATTGGACGAAAATGCCAAATCTATTGCGATTGGCTACACATTTTTAGCAAAAAGCCATTGGGGAACAACCTACAATCAAGCCGCTAAAGCCTTGTTATTTAACCACGCTTTTAAATATGTGGACAAACTTATTTTTCATATTGGGGAACATAATATTCGGTCACAAAAAGCAATTACCAAATTAGGTGCTGTTCAAATAGGCAAAATCGAAATGGCGTATTATGGAGAAGCGCCTAAATATAATTTTGTTTACCAAATTAATAAATCAGATTGGAACGTTAATTAGTTTTTTTAGACACGAATTTCACCAATTTTCAAGAATTTAGATAGTCATTCGTGAAAATTGGTGAAATTCGTGTCTAAAAAAAGAATTTACATGACTTTTATCATAATTTCCACAATGGCATAATAATCATCATCCGTCAAAGAATAAATTGAATTTTTCCCATCCCGATTCACATCCACCACATCAGCTCCTTTCAAGATGCGCAAATGATGCGAAGCAATCGCCTGTTGCAACCCTAACTGATCTTGAATCTCCGTAACAGTCATTGTTTTTTTCTTATGCAATAGGTCTATCATAGCTAATCGAACGGGGTGAGCGATGCACCTCAACGTTTCGGAGCTATTTTTAAGAAAGTCTATATCGAAATGCGTCTTAAAGTCCATGAGATTAGTTTGTTTAAACCAAAATTTATTTATTTTTTAACGCAAATCCTCATTCTTCCCCTAAAAATGATAACATTTTACTATTTTCGCCCTTCAAAAGAATGTAAATGAAGAATTTTCTACAAAAAATAAAGGAATCTGCGATAACGAACTGGAAAAAATTAAACCATTTTTCTATAGAACGTGCGCTCTTACTCAAAAAATATTTAGGCAACCGCTTAAATCCTTACGCGCCTATTCTGAAAAACCATTTAGAAAACTTTAAAAAAAGAGCAGGCGAACGAATATATTTTGTTTTGAATCAACCTATCCTAAAACGATTGTATTTAAAAAGAGTCGCTTTAATACAAAATATTAAAAACAATCTATTTATACAAAAAGTTGTAAATAAATTTATTATTTTCAAAAATGCTTTTTTAAACCATCGTTTTTTCAAGAAAATAAAGTCAAGTTTAACCAACCCTAAAATACAAATTGCTATTATTGTGACGTTACTTGCCTTTTGGTTTTGCTTGCCACAACCTTTTTTTGATGACCCGACTTCTATGGTTTTGGAGGATAAAGAAGGCAATTTAATGGGTGCGCGGATTGCAAATGATGGTCAATGGCGTTTCCCACCGTCGGACACCGTGCCAGAAAAGTTCTCCAAATGTATTATTGAATTTGAAGATAGGTACTTTCATTGGCATTTGGGGGTGAATCCTGGTGCATTTGGACGCGCCGTTTTCCAAAATTTGCGCAATACACGCGTCGTAAGTGGTGGTTCAACGCTTACGATGCAGACGATTCGCATGGCGCGTAAACAAAAAAATCGAAACATTTTGTCTAAAATGGTGGAAGCGATTCAAGCAACTCGTTTGGAATTAACCCACAAAAAACGAACCATTTTAGCTTACTACGCTTCAAACGCACCTTTTGGCGGCAATGTTGTGGGGATAGAGGCGGCGGCGTGGCGTTATTTTGGCAAATCGCCCAATTTATTATCTTGGGGCGAGGCGGCGACTTTGGCAGTTTTGCCCAATGCACCTGCATTAATTCATCCAGGTCGGAATCGAGAAGCGTTATTAGCAAAACGTAATCGATTGTTAAACAGGATGATACAAAGTGGTATTTTGGATAATATGACAGGGGATTTAGCGAAATCAGAACCTTTGCCCGATCAACCTTTACCGTTACCGCAAATCGCGCCTCATTTATTGGACAGAGCTTTTTTAGAGAATATTTTCAAAAAAAATGTTTTATCACGCGTTCGGACAACGATAGATGTTAATTTGCAACAAAAAGTTACAAATGTTTTAAAATTGAAACACGCTGATTTGTCTGAAAAGGGCATTCATAATCTGGCTGTATTGGTTCTGGACACCGAAACGGGCAATGTCTTAGCGTACTGCGGCAATGCACCGAATGCGGGCGTGGCGCACAATGAATCTGTGGATATTATTAAAGCATCGCGTTCGACGGGCAGCGTGTTGAAACCATTATTATACGCATTTGCGCAACAGGAAGGCGAGATTTTACCAAACAGTTTGTTGATAGATGTACCAACCGATATTGGTGGTTTTCATCCCGAAAATTTCCATGAAACGTATGATGGCGTGATTGCGGCGCGGCGTGCATTGGCGCGTTCGTTGAACATTCCGTATGTTCGATTGCTGCATCAATACGGTTTGGAAAAATTTTATGGCAATCTTAAACGGTTGGGAATCAGCACTTTCAATCAACCACCCGCACATTATGGCTTAACTTTGGTGGTCGGCGGGGCAGAAGGAACGCTTTGGGAATTGACAGGTGTGTATGCATCAATGGCGCGTATGACCACACATTGGTATCCTTATGAAGGCAAATATTCAGCCGATGATTGGCATAAACCAAACTATTTGTTGAAAAATTCACCCATTTTTAAAACCCCAAAAAGCAAATTATTGAAGTACGCACCCATTTTGCGCAGTTCTGCGGCATGGTTGGCGTTGAATGCGATGAGCGAGGTAGAGCGTCCTGATGGACAGGGAAATTGGGAATTATTTGAAGGTTCACAACAAATTTCTTGGAAAACGGGAACCAGTTTTGGCTTTCGGGATGCTTGGGCGATTGGGGTTACGCCGCGTTATGCGATTGGGGTTTGGGTTGGGAATGCGAATGGCGAAGGTCGTCCAGGTTTGACAGGCATTGAAAAAGCAGCCCCAATTTTGTTTGATATATTTAATTTATTGCCTACGTCTGAACGGTTTGACCCGCCTTATGATGATATGGTTCAACTTTCTGTTTGTAAAAAAAGCGGTTTTAGGGCAACTGAATTGTGTGAATTAGATACGGTTTGGGCGGCGAAAGGCGGAGAAAAAGTGGTTCCATGCCCGTATCATACTACAATTCATTTAGATACGACGGGACAATTTCAAGTTTCGGACGATTGCGAGCAGCCTCAAAATATGAAACATCAACCATGGTTTGTGCTGCCCGCGTTGGAGGAATATTATCATAAAACGCGTAATCCGAGTTATCAAGTGGTGCCATCCTATCGGAAAGATTGCGCGGCGGCGGCTGCAAAATCAAATCCTGTGCAATTAATTTATCCAAAATCGGCGACAAAAATCTATTTGCCGATAGATTTTAATGGAAAATTGGGCAGTGTCATCTTCAAAGCGGCGCATCGGATGCCTCAAACGGCTGTTTATTGGCATTTGGATGATGAATTTGTGGGTACGACCAAGCGTTTTCACGAGTTGGCGATGACTCCGCCGACTGGCAGACATCGGTTGACGCTCGTGGACGAAGCAGGGAATCGAGTCGGGCAGGATTTTGAAGTGATTGGAAAAAATAATTAGCTTTTTGAACCGCAAAAGAACACAAAGATTGATTTTTTGTGTTCTTTTGCAATTAAAACCCGTATCTCAAAAATCGAAAACATCAAAAATATCAAAAATATGAAAATGACCATCAAAAATTTCGGGCACATTGATTTTTTAGAATTTGATTGATGGTCAAAATGCGGTTGGTAAATCGTATGCTACACTACTGAGTTGTTAAAGATTTAATATGTAAATAATGGATTATCAATCTATTTTTTCCCGTAGATTAAAAATTGTTACTAAATAAAATGGGAATTACACGAATTTAGATAAACACTTCGGGAAAATTCGTGTAATTCGGGGTCAAAAATGCTTCTTTTCCAAAAAAGCCTGTCCTTTTTGTTCGTCAAAACGATATAAATAAGGTGCTTTGTGCGCACCACCCGAAAATTTTTTTTCCACCCGTTCCAAGACTTCAAGACTCAACATTTTGCGTTGAAAATTGGTACGACTCAATGGCTTACCCAAAAAAGTTTCATATAATTTTTGCAATTCGCCCATCGTAAAAGTCGGCGGTAACAAATTGAAAATCAATAACTTAGTATCCAAATTTTTCCGCAAATGTTCCAACGCTTTTTGAAAAATATGCATGTGGTCAAAAGCAAGAGGAGGCATTTCTGCTATATCAAACCAATCACAAATCGCTGAAAATTCATCTGCCGTTGGAATCACTTTGGAAAAATCCACTAACGCGTAATAACCGATTGAAACAAATCGTTTACAAATCCAATGATTTGGGTCAGGTTTATAACCCCAAGCAAGCATCGAAGCTTGATGATTTTCTGAAAATTGCCGATTCGCCTTGCCAAAAACGTTGAATAATTCCAAATAAATGTTTTGAATACCTGTTCGAATTACCAAAATGCGTTGCGCGGCGGCGGCAATATCCTCTTCCTGCAACACAAAACCGCCTGGCAACGTCCAACGTTCTAAGCGTTTACTTTTAAGTAATAAAACTTTAAGTTGATTTTCGTGAAAACCAAAAACCACGCAATCTATTGAAAGATGTTGAATAATTTTATCGCTGTAATCGTGGAATTCTCTCGAGTCTTTTAATTCTTCGTGCATTTTTTTAATCGCTTATTTTGCGGCAAAATTAATAAAATAGATTGTAAATCGTTGATTTTGAACAAAAACAACGCATTTACATTCTTGATTCCTTGTAATTCCTTGATTCCTCATTCAAATTATACAATTTCTGCAATTGTGAATTCAAACGCTCATTACCCAATTGCGCTGCAACAATTGTTGCTTCGTTACACATTTGTTTAGCCATTAAGGTTTCTTTTATTTCAAATAACAATTTACTTTTATCTATAAAACATTGACCTAAAATTAATTGATTATTAATTTGTTTGCTAATATCAATAGCTTCATCAAAAAATTCAATCGCTTTGGCAAATTGCTGTTCAGCCAATAGGATTTCGCCCAAACCATGCAACGCTTTCGCAACGCCCTTCCGATAACTCAATGAACGACATAAAATTAAACTTTGCTCCAAATATTGATACGCAATGTCCCAATCTTGCCGCGTCGAATGCAATTTGCCCAACAATTCACATGCAATTGCAATGCCTTGACGGTCGCCAAGTTCGCGGGTAAGGCGCATATCCTCTTCCAAAAATTCCGTCGCTTGGTCAAAATCGCCTTTCAAACGATGAACATTCCCAATGCAACCCACCACAATAGATACTAACTGCTTGTTATTCAATTGTTTAGCGAAATGCAAACCTTGTTCAAAATACGTTAATGCCGCATCATCATTGCCTTGCTCTGATAAAACAATACCAATATTAATGCTCAAAATCGCTTTTCCTGGCGTATCACCTGCCTGTTCGCACTCGCGCAAAGCGTTTTTTTGCGCCAGAACACCTGCATCATAGTTGCCTTGATTCATATACGTTAAACCAAGGTTTGAAACAATTTGTGGAGAAACGCGCCCTAAAACGGTTGCATATTGTTGGAAAAGCGCAATACTTTTTAAAAACGCTGTTTCTGCCTCTTGATACGCGCCTTGCCGAAAATAGAGATTGCCCAAATGCCCTAAAATAATGGCTGATTTAGGATTATTGAAATGTTTATTAAATTGATAATCAATATTTTCTGAATTTTCTAAAAGTTGTAAAGCTGTTTCAAGATAAGACTTTGCAGGGCGATAATTGCCTTTTAACATCTCTAATTGTCCAATCGCACCAATGCTATCCGCCTTCAATGCAAAGTGATTTACCACTTCTGCACGGTCAAGAGCCTCATAAAAATGAATCGCAGCATCTTGCCATTTGCCTGTGAGTTGCAAAATTGCCCCTTTTTCCAACAAAACTTGTGCAGATTCCATTTGTTCAAAAGGCTCATTCAACCATTTTAACTGTCGGTCGTAAAAATCTAATGCTGCTTGATTTTGAAAACGCAACCGCGCTTGCCCCGCCGCTTTTCGCAAGAAAAATAACGCATTTTGTTTTTCTTCCGCCTGCTCATAATGAAACGCCAAATCAATAAATCGTTCATCCAGCGCATCTTTATAAACTTTTTGTATTGCTTTGGCAATCAATCCATGCAAACTGCGCACTCGATTTTTCAATTGCATTTCATAAACCGCTTCGCGCAACAAAGTGTGTCGAAAAATATAACGAACCTCATCTATCGTCCGCCAAATTTGCCCTTTTTCTGCATTTTTGACATATTCGCGTAACGCTAATTGTTCGGCAAATTGACTATTTTTAGATTTTTTATTTCGTTCAGACACGTGTATATTTTGTTGAGATAGCATCACTTCATTTAAAATCGGCAGTTCAAACTCTCGCCCAATCACAGCTGCCGCTTTAACCGTTTCCTTTACGCGGTCAGAAAGTCGGTCAATCCGCGCCGTCAAAATCGCTTGAATAGATTCGCCCGCTAATATTTTCAAATCATCGGACTTGAAACGACTTGATTGCAATTGCCAAATTGGATTTTCTTGGGTAGGCTTTTTCAACAAATTGTTTTCTTTAAAATAAGCTAACATTTGTTCTACATAAAACGGATTACCATTTGCGATGCGTTGCAACAGTGCTGCTAAATCAGCATGAACTGCGCCTTTCAATTGATTTTCAATGAGTTGCAAAATCGTACTTGATTCCAACAATTTTAATTCAACTTCATCGTATAACACTTTATTTTGTTTTAAAAAGGAAGGTTTGACAACATATTCTTTTAAACCTTCATCTGAAAAACGCGCTGTCATTAATAAGGCAATCGGCAGTGCTGCTAAATGCACCACAAAATATTGTAAAAAAGCAATTGTTGCATCATCCGCCCAATGTGCATCTTCCAACTCAACACAAACCGTTTGATTTTTGGACAAGATTTCAAAATATAAATGAAACGCGGTTAAAGTATTATCATGCCGTCCTTTCGCATCTAACTGTTGCCACAAACTATCTGACGCGACAGGCAAACCCATCAATGCTGCCAAAATAGATTCCACCCGTTGCCATGATACAAATGTAGATTCATTATTTTTAATTTGTAAAGCACTGTTTTTAAATATTTTATCAAAACGGTTTCGATTTTCAATTGCTGAATATTCAATAGATTGTTTAAAATAAATTTTTAAACCATAAATCAATGGATTAAAAGGTTTTCGCAAAATGCGGTCGCATTGACAAATAATCCAAATAATATTTTTTTTATCATTTTTTTTATGAATTAAAATTTGTTTTTTTAATTCATAAACCAAACGGCTTTTTCCCGCGCCCGCTTCTCCAAAAATCGAACAAACACTCCCCTTTTGCTCGCTCAATGTTTTTTCAACGGTCGAATACAATCGTTTCAATTCTACATCACGCCCAACCATCATGCCGACATCATTTGTAAAAGCATTGTTTTCTGCGGTACCGCGTCGCAACAATTTATAAATACTCGTGCTTTCAGCGCAACCTTTATATTGAATAGTGGATTTTTTTTCAAATATAAATTGTTGATTCTTAGCGATTTGTGCATCTGTGACGATTTCGCCCCAAGTCGCATTTTGAGCCATTCGCGCTGCCAAATTAACCGATTTGCCCGCAATCGCATACTGCCGCCGCGCCACACCGCCCACTTCACCCGCGTAGGCAAGTCCAGTTGTCATCCCAATTTTAAACTTAAAGTTTTGATTTAAATGTTCACTCAATTCCTTTTTCAAACTCAATCCAAATTCGAGCGCACGCCTTTCATTGTTTTCAAAAGCAACAGGTGCGCCAAAAAAACCAACCAATAATGCGCCTTTATCACCAAAATCAATCTCTTTGAAATAGCCAGAAAATTGTTGAAAATGGTCAATAACGGTTTCCGCAAAAAGATTAAATCGTTGATAATCAATGATTTCAGCATTTTCTTCTACTAAAATAAAAACAGAAACCACTTGTCTAAATTCGGATTGATACTTGGAAAGTAATGGTAATTGTGCTTCTTTTTTCCCTGTTTTCAACTCGCGCAATAACCAACGCGCTTCCTGTATCGTGTAACGCAATTCATAATTATCAAACTTTTTTTTGAAAAAAAGGTCTGCAACCATTTCATGTGGTTGTGCAGCACGTTGTGCTTCGGCAGCATTGTCAATCGCTTGACCGCGAAACCATACCACATTTTGTTTGGTTAAACTCCATTCTACTTGTCCATACGACATGCCAATCCGAACTTTCACGCGAAAATTGCCAAAACGAGTGCTTTGAATTGGGTTTTCTTCAAAAAAACGCCGAATTTGAAACGCTGTTTCTAATACTTTTTCACTACTATTTGTGTCATCTGGGAAAATGGACATGAATGCGTCCCCTGCAAAATGTGGAATCAATCCACCCGATTCGTAAACAATTTGTACCAATGAGCCGAAAATATTATTCAAAATGTTTGATAATATTTCAGCACCTTCCTTACCTTGCTGCATGAGTTGTGCCGTCAAAGCCGTGAAGCCAGAAATATCTGTAAACATGAAATATCTGTAAACATTGTATTGGCAAAAAATTGTCCATGACGATTCCCTTGCGCACTTTGCGCCGCGATGAAAGGAATTGAATTATCGGTTTGCAAAATTAAATTTTGAATTTTGGTTTGAAAAATAAATATGTAACGTTGCAATCGCAAAATTAATATTTATTCGGCAGAAAACGCTAGAATCAACTCGAATAAAAATAAAACAAAACGTCATAGATTTTGACAAATCTATGACGTTTAAAATAAAATTTACTGAAATTAGACTATTGAAATTGAATTTCTTGAGAGGAAGACATTACAAAACTGGTAATCCCGATGGTCTGACCTGTCGAAGATGGTACAATCGTTTGATTTGCACGGGCTAAATAAGCCGCACCATAGCCACTATCTGGTAATTGCGCTAATTCTGCAGGTGTAAAAGTAACTTGCCCCGTACTTTCATTAACGAATTTAAAAACCGTTACATTTTGAGTGGGTAGCCCAGTTTGAATTTTATTGCTTTGATAACCCGCATGATAGACGATTGCTACCCCCAATTGTTCTGCATCAGGACTTCGCTGTGCTAAAATTTTATCTGAATCCCATTTTATGGTTAAACCCTTCCGCTTCAATAAAATATCATTTTGAATATCACTTAAATCCATTTTAAGAACACTTGGTGAGTACAATTGTGTTATAACATTTCCAAATGCTTTACTTTCCAAATTGATATTTAAATTATTACCGAATAAACTTGCCACAACCGCAGGATAATCACTTGCATTTCTATTATTATTAAAGTAAGCAGTGTAATGCGTATAAGTTTCTTCTGGAATAATATGCTGATTAATCTGCAATTTTTCCAAAGGCGCTGCATTCCCATTCTTATCTTTGCAAAACGCGTCTATGCTAATGCTTGATGGCAACGCGCCCGCAAACGACATATTGGCAGCCGTAATAGAAATATTGCCATCTGTCTTAACATTTTTAGTACTTAGTATGTTAAACAAGGACTTATCTTCTACCACTTGGTTTACCAGCGTATCCCCTGTTTTTTTACAAGCTATTGTAGTAATTATTAAAAAACATAGGACAAAATATGGAATTAATTTCATTTTTTGAAAAATTTAAATTGTTATAAAACATTAATTAGCAATTAGTTCTGCAAACCGTACAGCTTTGAGGTTGTGGGTTCAAAGGTAAAATACTTGGAGGTGGATGCTGTAAATCAGAATTGATTTTGGGTACCACTTCTCTAAATTTAGGTGCTCCCTTTTTAATATCAATAGTACTTTGACAATTAGCGTTTGGAGTCGGAAATGTTAGGGATCCTCCTTGGGATGTACAACATTGAAAACAAGAACCATCAACTCCTCTAACTTGCGCCGTAACCGTATAACTTCCACACATTGGCAATTTTATGATAAAATTTTGAGAGGATGGATTCGTCAAATCCTCATTGTTTGTAAAAAAGGTAGCATTCAAAAGATTATCAATTGACACACTCTGCCCCGCGGCATTAACATTAAGTCCGTCTACATTAATTTCAATAATCATATCTCTTTTAACGCCATTTTCATGTACTTTGCTGCAAAATCCAAGAAAACTTGGGTCAAATTCGAGGCGACAATCTACCCTGTCAGTGCAAGCAGGTTGAATCGTAAATCCTGTCCTATCACACCCAAATGTTCCAAAACACAGGATGGAAATGAATAAAAGGATAAAAAAGTTTTTATCAATTAACTTTTTCATTAAAAAAACGTTTTAGAATGAATAATAATTTTGAACTTAGGCTATTTGTTGCATCAAGACGGCCAATCTTGCAACAATAGCCTTTTTATATAATTGCGCAAATCATATACACTTAAAAATATTTCGCCAACAATTAGAATAAATCGTATTTGTCTTTAAAATATTTAAATATTAATGCAAAGTTAATACTATATTTTATAGGGCTCGCAACAGAGTTAAAATAATGAAACATTATTTAACAAATCTACACATTTGAAGTGTTTTTAGATTCAAAAGTGTAACTTTTGAAAAAATGACAAAAAAATGACAAAAAAAAGAAGGTACTTTGGAGCATAAACCTTAATTTTGCTCCATCTGTTAAAAGAGAAAACAATCATGAAATCCATCAAAGTACGTTTAGAGTTGAATCAGGAGAACCGAAGTCTTGCAGCGCAACACGCAGGAGCCGCTCGTTATGCGTATAATTGGGGATTAGAAAAAAGCCAAAAGGCATATCAATCCACTCAAAAACGCCCGACAGCCGTTGATTTGCATAAAGAGTGGGTTGTTTTCAAAAACACCGAAGCAACGTGGGCACAATCCGTTTCCAAATGTGCGCCCCAAGAAGCCTTTCGGCATTTGAATCAAGCCTATCAACGTGCGTTTAAAATGGAACACGTCCGCCTACCGAAATTTAAAAAGAAAGGTCAAAAAGATAGTTTCTACTTAGAAGGCAGCATTCATTTGAAAGGCAATCGCATTAAACTGCCGAAGTTCGGTTGGGTGAAATGCAGCGAAGCCTTACCTCAAGGGCTTGTTGTGAAAAATGTAACCGTATCTCGACACGCCGATCATTGGTTTGTCAGTTTTAAAATTCCGTATTCTAAAACGGTTCAATCGGCGGATTCCTACGGAATGACCCAATCGATTATAGGGGTTGATTTAGGCATCAAAACGCTGGCAACCTTCAGTGACGGACAGACGATTGCCCATAAGCGCCCTTATAAGCACCACAAAAGAAAGTTGCGTTTAGCGCAACGACAAGCGAGTAAAAAATATATCAAAGGAAAATCAGCTAAAGAGCAAAGTAACAATTATCAAAAGGCGCAAGCCAACGTAGCGAAAATTTATTACAAAATTGCGTGTATTCGCAAAGATGCCCTCCATCAAGTCACGACTCGGCTCGCCAAGAACCACCGCGAAGTTGTCATCGAAGATTTGAATGTCAAAGGCATGAGTCGCAACCACAAATTAGCCAGTGCCATTCTCGACGGAGGCTTTTATGAATTTCGTCGTCAGCTCACCTATAAATGTGATTGGTATGGCTCGAAATTGACGGTTGTAGACCGATTTTATCCTTCTTCCAAAATGTGTTCGGGTTGCTCGAAGGTCAAAAAGGAGTTGGAGTTAAAAGAACGAACCTATTGTTGTGAGCATTGCGGATTGAGCATCGACCGAGACCTCAATGCAGCCCTCAATTTAAGAAATAAGGCGGTGAGTTACACCGCATCAGCCTGTGGAGTGTTCAAACCACCTAATGACTCGCTTGTTGGGAACACTGTGAAGCAGGAAGCAGATTGCAAAATGGACAATGTTCAAGATTGTGTAAGTTCTGCGTAGCGGTGAAAGAAATAAATAATTTAATGACGGCGCATTGTGATGGCGCATAGTGACGGCGCATAGTGACGGCGCGAGTAGATAGTGTGTTCTATCATGGTTAATGGCTTGCTTTGAATTCGTTAACAAATCTTTGTGTATGCAAAGATATAAAATATATTTTATAATAAAAGTAGTTCTGCCTAAATTTTATCAAAAAAAATTATGTTGTATCATAATATATAAGCTCAAAAAAACAATACTTAATTGTGTATAAATAGAAAATGCGACAGCTTCTAAGACTGTCGCATTTTCTATTTATACACTTGATACACTTGCTTTAACTTATTTATGGGTCAATTCTAATAATTCACTTATTGTTGTTACAGGCATCCGACAACTCGAATGCTGACATAAATAAAACAACGTTTTGCCTTCCACAAATCGGTCTTTCAATAGTGGCAAACTATCATCTGTAACTTGCGATGCTATTAAAATAATATTTGGCAAAAATTGTTTTTGCAATTTTTCTGCTTGTGCAAATGCGTTTTCACCCAAAATAGCAATTTCCGAAGTCGGATGAATGACGTTCAAAAAAACAGATGCCCATTTTGAAAACGAAGATGGATATTTTTCAACCGACGCTTGTACTGATGATAACATCTTGATTACCAATTGTTTATAATCATTCTGTTCAAAAAAGTGCCCTAATCGCCATAAATTTTTTGCCATTGTGCTATTACTCGAAGGCGTTGCACTATCGTACAAATCTTTTTTGCGCAACAAAATATCCTTTTGTTGTTCAGACGTAAAGTAAAATAAATGTTGGTTCTCATCCCAAAAATATTGAATCACTTTATCCGCAAATTGACGCGCTTGATATAAGTATTTTTTATCAAACGAAATTTCATATACATCTAATAACGATTCTATAAAGAACGCATAATCATCCAAAAACGCATCATATTGTGGCAACAAGTGTTTTTGCGCGGTGTCATATTGCATCGTGTGCCACAAGGAATTTGGCTCGTCTTGAATGAAATTGTTTAAAATAAATTCCGTTTGACCAATCGCTTCTTTGCGATACGCGTCGTGACCAAGCGCGGAAAACGCTTTGCAATAGCCTGAAATCATTAACGCATTCCATGATAAAATAATCTTATTATCCAAACTTGGATGCACTCGTTTAGAACGCACTTTTAATAATTTTTTGCGCGAACGCTCCAAAATTTTATGTGCTTTATCCGCGTCCAAACCATCAAAAATATCTTCCTGTTCCGTTTCATGGTATGGTCGCCAAAGAATATTTTGTCCTTCAAAATTGCCGCCCTCCACACAACCGTAAAATTTGCAAAATAAATCGGCATCTTCGCCCAATATTGTTTTGATTTCAGCCATGTCCCAAACATAAAATTTGCCTTCCTCGCCTTCTGAATCCGCATCATACGCGGCGTAAAAACCGCCATTTCGAGCCGTCATTTCGCGTTGAACAAATTCCAACGTTTCTTCTATCGTTTTTTTATAAATATCTTTCTTTGTCAAACGATACGCATCAGATAAAACGTTGATAATCAAAGCATTATCATACAACATTTTTTCAAAATGCGGAATTAACCAAGCTGCATCCGTCGCGTAACGGGCAAATCCGCCTCCAATTTGGTCATAAATCCCGCCGTGAATCATCTTTTCAAGGCTTAAATTTAAATGTTTTAAAGCGGCAGGCGTTTTTTCGTAAAAGTAATATTCCGCCAAATATTGCAAACTCATCGTACTTGGGAATTTCGGCGCACCGCCAAAACCACCTTCATCTCGGTCAAAACGATTGTATAAACTTTTATATATTTTTTGCGACAATTCTTTTTTAAACCATTGATTATCAATCAAATGGTTTGGATTATTACTCCAATTTAAATCAACTTTGCGCACCATATTTTTATCAGAACGCTGAATCATTTCAGTCATTTTGGTTGCTTGCTCCTCAACCATTGCGCGATTGGTTTTAAACGCATTCACCAAATTCATTAAAACTTGCCGCCAAGACGGTCGCTGATACCCTGGCGATGGCGGATAATACGTCCCCGCAAAAAAAGGACGACCTTCAGGAGTCAAAAAAGCATTGAGTGGCCAGCCGCCACTACCTGATATGATTTGACATGCCTCCATATAAATTTGGTCAACATCGGGGCGTTCCTCTCTATCTACTTTGATATTAATGAAATGTTCATTCATAAAATGCGCTGTTTCAATATCTTCAAAAGATTCGCGCTCCATGACGTGACACCAATGACAGGTCGAATAGCCGATGCTGACTAAAATGGGTTTATTTTCCGCCTTCGCTCGGGCAAATGCTTCGGGTTTCCAAGCGTACCATTCGACGGGATTATGCGCGTGTTGGCGCAAGTAAGGGCTGGTTTCGTGTATTAGATGATTCATTTTAAATATTTTTGTAAACACACAGGGACATAGGTAACATAGATTGTTTTAATTTTTGCAAATACATAGGGACACATGCAACATAGATTGTTTTAATTTTTGCAAATATATGAAGCGTAAATCATTGAAATATAATGACAATCAACCGTTTGGAAGATTTTAAACCTTCCAAACGGTGTTGTATCGCCATATTTGCGCTCAAAGCACGGAAGAACCACATATAAGAATCTATGTGTCATACGTCCCCATTATTGCACTGCTAATTTTCGGCGCACCCGTTGCGTTCCATTGCTCCATTCTAATACGTATAGTCCTGATTTCCAATTAGATACATCCATTTCAGTGGTGCCACGATGATTTTCAGACAATACTTGTTGCGAAACCAATTGTCCCGTCATATTGAAAACTTTTAACGTAACTGCTTGATTTCCAATGAAATCATATTCAGTCGTAACCGAAGTTGAGGCAGGATTTGGATACATATATAAGGTGTGCACCCAATCGCTTTCGTTCAAACCGTTCACCACATCAAACGACAGGGTAAAATCAAACCCGTTATCCGAACCCGCATCATCCCATTCCAAAAAATAGGTCTGATTCGCCAAAACAGCCACATCTGCAACTGACGCAGCCAATCCCGCAACATCGGTCGGCGACATCGGACATTCATCATCGCCATCGCCAATCACGGTCAAAGCAGCACAAGTACCTTTATATAAAAAAAATCTCGTATTCGTACCGCCACCACAAGATGCTATGCTTAAACGTCCTGCACGTGTAGGAGTGTATTTGTACCAAATGGATTTATTGGCATCTCCGCGTGTCGCGGCATAGCCCGTCAACGAATCTACTCGAATCGTTCCGCCCACAGTAGGCAACATTATCGCTGTTGCACAAGCCTGTCCGACCGTCGGCGTGTAACTTGACAATTGCAAAGTGAATGCAAATCGAGTCGAATCCCAGCGATTATCCCACTCCAAAAAGTACGTTTTGCCCGCTTTTACAGCTTTCGTGAGCGATGCCGCGCGTAAATCGGGACTGGAAGCGATATATTCACAATCATCATCGCTCGCGCCAAACTGCACAAGCGAGTCGCAACGCCCAACATATATCCACAAACGCGTATCCGAACCTTGTAAACAAGATTGAATCGCCATCAAACCGTCGGTTGCAGGCGTATATTTGTACCATTTTGCCTTCCGCGCATCGGGGTGAGAGGCAGGAGCCGCCGTAATCGAATCCAATTGCGTCGTGCCGACCGTTACAGTGATAGCATTGGCACAATTGTTGCCCGTTTGCGCCATCATGGTGCTTTTAACACCGAGCAACAAACATAAAATCAGGAACGTTTTTTTCATATTGAATATTTAATAAATGCTTAAATAGTGATTTTTCAACTTTTGTAAAATCATCATTGAAGCAAGAGGATTTAAGATTAAAAAAAAGTTGTCTCCCCATTGGCGCGTGCAATAAACAAAATCAGCTTTCGTTAAAAGGATAAATTTGTGAAATGCTTAGAAAAAAAAACGTTTTTAAGGTACATTTCAAAAATTATATCGAATTTTGCGTCAAAATTAATAAAAAGGAAATAAGTAACCGATTTTTATTAATTTTCGCAGGGCAGCAAATGTTAAAGTTTGAAAAATAGCTTTAAAAATGTAAAATTTATTTGCATGGTATTGAGATAGCGACTACATTTGTCCGCAAAGCAACGAAGTAAATGAGGTGACTGTTTTTTCCAACCGATTGAACTCAACCTTTCTCACAGAAGTTCTTATTAGATTACGATAGGATATTGGGTTTTTGATGATTTCCGGTAGTGGGCATTTTAATTTTCGTACAATTACACGCTTCGGTATGAGCGCGGCTCGTCACTACATTCTTGCATACACTTCGACTGCCCCACGGATTTGCCGTTAAGTGACTGGATTCGTCCAACAGCCAAGAGGCAAACTGTTTATTTTTGCATTTTTATTATTTTTTTTATTAATTTTTTTTAGATGAATATTTTCGTAGCAAAGTTAAATTTTAAGACAACTAACGACGGTTTGCGCGATGCGTTCGCGGAATTTGGCGATGTTGATTCTGCTAACGTTATCATGGACAGAGAAACAGGTCGCTCAAAAGGCTTCGGTTTCGTTGAAATGCCTGATGATAAAGAAGCTAAAGCAGCGATTGCGAAACTCGATGGCGCAGAGTTAGACGGCAGCACGATTGTTGTTAAAGAAGCATCTCCACGTGGCGACGATCGCAAAGGCGGCGGCGGTGGCGGCTTTAACAAAGGCGGTGGCGGCGGTGGTGGATTCAATCGCGGCGGTGGCGGCGGTGGTGGATTCAACCGTGGCGGCGGCGATGGTGGTTTCAACCGTGACCGTGGTGGCGACCGTACTGGTGGATTCAACCGTGACCGTGGTGGTGACGGCGGCTTTAACCGTGACCGTACTGGTGGCGACCGTGAAGATCGTTGGAATCGTCGTTAATCAGTGTCGCGTCTTTAAGAGATTGCATCTGATAGCGTTTCCATAATAAAAGAAAAACTTGCGTCGAGTGGTACTTGGCGCAAGTTTTTCTTTTTTCGATAGTTTAGATTTAGGATGAAGTAGATGGCGTAAAATAAACGAAAAATCTGTTTTTTTAGATAAACAATTGATTATCAATTAGATACAGCCTTTTAGATACAGCCTTTGGAAGGTTTGAAACCTTCCAAAGGCTATTAATCCAATTGAATCCTAATGCTTAGAATGTCCCCATGACCAACCAAATTTTAATTTGGCTTCCACAAACGCGCCCGAAAAATCTGTATCATTGAAACTTGCTAATTTATTGCCTGTTACGAAACGATAACCTGTACTGACTGAAAGATGACACCACCGCAACACGTTTGCATCCACGCCAATCGTCGGTTCAAGCGTGAAAACTTTATCGGTTCTACCATCATCCATTTTCAAAGTGGCACGAGAAGCAACTAAACTAAGATTCGGATGCAGTGCTTTGGCAGGATTAATGGCGTAACCAAGCAATAAACCATTCGATTGCAGACTAAATGTATTCGTGGTATTATTTTTATTGTTTAAGCGTTCGTTATTGATTTGATAGTGATTACCGCCAATCAATAGGGATTTCCCAAATTCTAATCCCCAAAAACCACCTTGATAAGTGCCATATTTCTCGCCAAAACCTGCACCATAATAATTCGTGCCTGCCCAAAAGCCGCTTAAACCGCCTGCATTTTTGAAAATCGTTTGTTCGCGTTGCGCGAAAGCGTTGTTCGTTAAAAAAAGCGCGACAAATGCCGTCAAAAGTCCAATTTTTTGCATGGTTCTTAATTTTAAAGTTTAAAAAAAATCGTTTCATGGTGCATCGTATAGATGCAATTTAGGATTCAAAGTTCCGTAAAAAGACGATTCAATACTTGTTTTGTTACAGAAATGGCATCAAATTACACTATTTTTTAACTATTTTTAACGTTGTAAGCCTTTCTTTAACGTTGAATTAATAGATTTTAAGATTTGCTCCGCATGAATCCGCGAGTTTTCAATAAACCATTTATGCGTATCCATGCCCCCACAAACGACTCCTGCGAGATAAATGCCTTTTAAATTGCTTTCCTGCGTCTCTACATCATAACTTGGGTGAAATGTGCCATCTTGCGAAAGGTCAATACCCATTTTTTCTAAAAATGCAAAATCGGGTTGATAACCTGTCAAGGCTAACACATAATCATTTTCAATCGTTTGAATACCTTCTAATGTATTGATTTTCACTGTATTCGGTTGAATGGAGTGAATCGTTGATTGGTAAAAAACTTGAATACTTTTTTCTTGAATGCGATTTAAAAGGTCGGGTCGAACCCAATATTTCACGCGATGACTGACTTCCTGCCCACGTATGATCATTGTTACATCGCCGCCTTTTCGGAAAATTTCTAAGGCGGCATCTGCTGCCGAATTGCTCGCGCCGACGACAACCACTTTTTGACCATAGTAAAAATGTGGTTCCTTGTAATAATGATAGACTTTTGGCAAATCTTCGCCTTCCACATTCATCAGGACAGGAATATCGTAAAAACCTGTTGCAACAATGATTTTTTTAGTGGAATAAGTTGATTTAGAAGTCTTTACAAAATAAACGTTTCTATCAAGTCTTGCACCTACGGTTTCCACCGTTTCAAAAAGGTTGATATTAAGTTGTCGAGATTGCGCGACGCGGCGATAATATTCCAATGCTTCCGAACGCGTCGGGCGGGAATTGTTGGAAACAAATGGAATTTCACCAATTTCTAATCGTTCCGAAGTCGAAAAAAACGTCATATTCGACGGATATTGATATAGAGAATTCACTAATGCACCTTTTTCAAGGATAAGGTAGGTTAATCCTGCCTGTTTTGCGGCGAGTGCACAGGCTAAACCAATTGGCCCGCCACCGATGATAATTATATCGTACATTTTTTGCAAATTTGCTTTATTGAAAAACGACACGAATGTCACTAATTTTCACGAATTTTCATCAAAACCTTGAAAATTAGTGAAAATTACTAATATTTGTGCTGCGTTTCAAGTTATTTATTCATCGCGTCAACGTCACGTCTCCTTTGAAAACGGCGGTTTCGCCGCCCTTCCAACGAATCACCGCATAATACGCAAACACACTCGGCGGCACTACCCTACCCTGCAACATGCCGTCCCAACCCAATTCAAGATGATTTGCATCAAAATCTTTCCGTTCAAACACCAATTCGCCCCAACGACTGTAAATTTGAAACAATTCGATTTTCTCAATATTCCGACCGAAAATGGTCAAAAAATCATTCACACCATCTCCATTCGGCGAAAAAACATTTGGAATATAAATTTTTTCATCTCTGTCTATCTCAATTAAAATCTTCGCTGTCGCTTGACAACCTTCCGAATTTTCTATAACTAATTGATACTCAATACTTCGGTTCGGCGTAGCAGTTGGTTGTGGACATTTGTCGCAACTCAAAAAAAGGGGCGGCTGCCATCTCCAACTCCGAATGCTATCCAAACTATGCGCTATCGGAATAATTTTTAAACTATCACCCCATTTCAAAATCGTATCTCGCGGCAATTGTATCGCAATTGGATTCGCAGGTTGCAAATTAATTTGTTGTTTGTAAACGCAACGATTCGTATCCCGAACCCAAACATCATACACACGCGGTTGTAAACCATTGATAATCAATTCTTTAACATAACTCGTTTGGTTAAAACTCCATTCTAAATTATCTTTCGCGGCGGCAGTCAACTGTAAGTAACCTGTGGATTGATTTGTACAAGGCATTTTGCCTTTAATCGAATAATCTGGTTTCACTGCTTGCGCAACATTAAAGATTTTGCTTGATGTACATCTTTGATTATCAATCAATTGCATCGTATAATTGCCCACTGCAAGATTCGATAATGAAAGCGTTGTCGCGCCCGAAGGTTGCCAAACGCAATGATACGGCGGAAAACCGCCCGTCGTCTGATTCAAAAGCGCACCCGTCGAATCGCCAATACAGGAATTTGTAACTTTGGCAGCCAGATTTAATTGCGTTCCCACATTCAAATTTAAGGTCAACATCGTATCGCAACCGCGTTGCGCCCGTAAAAATCGCGTAAAAATGCCTGTCGTTTTCAAAATGGTATCGCCGATTGCAACGCTTTCTCCAAAACAAATATTTTTTTGAAGGCTGACGGGCAAAGCACGTAACACAATTTGTGTCGTCAATACGCTATCGCAACCAATTGATGTGCGCAATGTGTCTAAATAAGTGCCGACATTGGTATAAAAATGATTGTTAATTTTGACCGTATCGCCCCGACAAATCGAATCTTGTCGCACATTCCGAATTAAATTTGGCTGATTAATAACAATGCCTATAATTGTATCGCAATTTTGATTATCCGTTACAGTCACTCGATGCGTCCCCGCCATCAAATTGAAAACACTCGTTTCTAATAAACCATTAGACCACCTATATATATAAGGTGTCGTCCCGCCCGCCGCAGTTATTGTGGCGGTTCCAGTCGGTTTATTGAAGCAAACAGCATCTGTTTTCTGAATCACGCCTGTCAAACGCGGCGGTTCTGTCACGCGAATCGTGAAATTGCCAACACATTGCAACGCATCCACCATGCGAACAGGATACGTACCCGCCCGCAAATTGCTATTTGAACGACTTGAAACCAGTCCGCGACCATCATTCCAATCATATTGATACGGGGCAGTACCATTGCGCGGCGTTAATTCAATCATTCCATTCGCATTTCCAAAACAGTGCACTGCCGTTATGCGTGTCTGCGGCGAATCCAAAGGCACACCACTTGCCGTCAAAACAAAACGAATTGTATCAAAATAGCGTCGAGAAGCGTCCGACACAACCACTTGATAATTGCCGCGTTGAATGCCCGTCAGCGAATCTCGACCATCCACAAAAACACCGCCATTCCAACTATACGCTATCGGCGCACGTCCGCAAGCCGTCACACGAGCGCGAACCATACCATTCACCGCATTTGCACAAGTCGGACTCCGTGTTGCCGTATCGTAACTAAACCCACGCACCAAAATCGAATCCAAAATCGTCGTCACCACACAACCTCTATCCGAAGTCACGGTCAAGGCAATCGTTTTCCAACCAGGCGTTTTGTAATAAACGTTGAACGGGCCCGTGCCTCGCGTCGTATCCAAAGACGCATCTTTCCCAAAATTCCAAAATCGTTGCGTAATGCTGCCCAATGCAAACGTTGAACCATCGCTAATCACCATATTTTCACCCAAACAAAGCCGTTTATCGGGTCTATCGGTGATAATTCGCGGTTCAGGTCCGACAAAAGTGCCTGTTCCATCAAATTCTATAGCAAATCCATTCCCACCTGCGGAAAAATTATTGATTGCCAACGCATAACTCCGCCCCGCAACCATGTCTATTGCCCGCACAAAATTATCATGCGAAATGTAACTGTAACAACCCGAAGGTTCTGAAATATCAGTTGCCGTCAAACTCAAACCTGTCGCACCATGACATCGCAATGCTGCCGCAGACGTATAACTGCCATTTTCATCAATCGCGCCCGATGCCATACACCGCAACAAAATTTTATTGACACAACTATTCATACCATTTGGCAATTCATAGACGGCAAAATCAATATCATCATCCGTATTGAGTGGTGTGAGTTTAAATGCGAGCGTGCCAGAAGTCAAGCACGTCCATTTAAACCAAGTCGCATCCGTTTCGACCGTGTGTGTAGGCGATTGCGGCGTATTATTACTCGTGAAAAAGCAAGGCGCATCTTGCATTTCTTGATTATTCACACCGCCACCCGTCAATAATCGCAACGTAAAAGGCGATTTATCACATAAAACGGCTGCCGTCGGGCAATCCGCCGACGGAAAAGCAGGCGGATTGTAATTAGAAACGCAAAGCCGAAAAGAACCCGTAGCCAGATTCCGACCTTGAATCCGTATATAATAGGTCTCGCCAATCAACAAACCACCTCGAATGATTTCAGTTGTGTTATCGGACTCCGAACCACACCGAAATTCCGAAAAACTACTGCAATTACCATAATATAAGGCAATTTCAGGGCGAATCAGTGTAAAAGCAGTACCTGTAATCGCACCAATCACCGTTACATTCACTTCCGAGCCAATCGCAGTGAACTTGTACCACAAATCATTGCCCGCGCTTGTAAAACAACTCGCAGGACTAAATCCAGACGGCGTTGCGCCATTATTGTTAAAATGGTCGCACCAATTGGCTTGACGCGGGATTTCAATCGCATTTGCACAGTTATCATTGATGGGTTGCGCCGTCAGCAAAGTGGCTTGCAGCAATATTACCCACAAACAAGTGTAGAAAAAGTAATTTCGCATAAGGGTCTTTTTTGTCACGTGTGTAAGATTTTAAGATTTTGCTTGCTGATGAAATTCTTATTTGCCCGAAAAATACTCATTTTAAAGATACAAAACTCAAAATTCGTCATTTTTTTTTTCAACAAGCATTTCAAAAAATCGTATCTTTGCAAAAAAAATCATTGTGCCGAACATTATAAAGTGTTTACTATCAAGCGTTTATGAGAAAAGAGCGTATTACAAAACAGCAAATTGAAGCTATTCTACAACCCAGAACGGATTTAGAACGGTTCATCATTATGCAACCCGCATTGCGCAAAGGCTTAACTTGGGGTGAACCTCGTTATGGGCATCCTGAAGGCATGGTGCTACATCACATTCCAGAAATTTTTAATAATATTGAAAGCATTTCGCCCGCCGTTTCGCCCGAAATCGCAACGAAATTGCGCATCATCACCTTGCTACATGACTCGTTCAAATACGCAGAAGATAAATCTTCACCTCGAGATTGGTCTAAACATCACGGTATCCTCGCTCGACAATTCGCCGAATCGTTTATTGAAGACCGTGAGCTTTTAGAAATTTTAGAGTTGCATGATGAAGCCTATTACTGTTGGAGGGCGGTTTGTTTAAACTTTCGAGTGGAGGAAGGCGAAAAGCGTTGGCAATGGCTGATGGGTAAGATTGCACCTTTTTTGCAATTATATTATTTATTTTTCAAATGCGATACGCGCACGGGCGACAAAACCCAAGCACCCGTAAAATGGGTTGAACAAAGATTGAAAGGGAAAGAAGGGTTTCAAACTGTGACCTTTTTATAAAATTGCGTCAAAAGAAAAATAGTTTTGAAAATAACATATTATTCTTTTTAATCAAAAAAAAAATTTTATTAGTCAAACAAATTATTTACACCAATAAAAACAGGCAATCGTTCCATTCTTCCAAGAAAAAGCACCAAAAAAATATTTTATTCGTAAAAAAGTAGGTTTTTATTTGAATCAATGAAAAAAAAATAACTACCTTTGTAGGCTGTCACGATTGCCCGAATCGCATCGTCGTACATGAATGAAGAAAAAAAATTGGGATAAGATTTTTGAAAAAGAACTCATGCCTTTCGCAGATGCTTTAAAAACGTTTGCGTATCACTTGACTTATGACGAAGCGGATGCAGAAGATTTGGTGCAAGACACCCTCTTGAAAGCGTATAAGTCTATAGAAAGATACGAGACGGGAACTAATGCGAAGGCTTGGTTGTTTAAGATATTGAAGAATGGTTTCATCAATGATTACCGCCGCCGCGTCAAGCAGCCGAATAAGGTAGATTATGAAGAAATCGTCGCGTATCAGGACGAGGAAGACTCCTCGCCCTTGACGAGTTACGTGGATTTGCGGGAGGAAATGTTTGATAATTTGATGGGTGACGAAGTGACGCTCGCTTTAAATGATTTAGCAGTTGAATTTCGGACAATCATCTTATTAGCGGACGTTGAGGAACTTACGTATGAAGAAATTGCTGATATTGAAAAAATTCCGATTGGAACGGTGCGTTCAAGATTATTTCGAGCGCGCAACTTAATGAAGGAAAAATTAAAAGCATACGCAGAATCGTTTGGTTACGAAGACAAACGAAAGCAATAGTGATTTGGGATTTCGGAATAAATAAATGATTCTAAACCCTAAAATCCACATTCTGAAATCGAAAGCCTGATTTTCTAAATATCAATCCATCATTAACTCACTTTTTCGTTTTAAAAAAATCAATTTGCAGACGGAGAAGTACAAATTTTGATTACACCAATGAGAGATTCAAAACAACAGCCCGAAACAAATCGTCGCGTTAGCATGTATCTCGATCGCGCCCTCTCGCAAGAGGATGAGTCTCGTTTTTTGCAAGAAGCAAAACACGACCCTGCGCTCCAAGTGGCTCTGAATCAAGAGCAATCATTTCGTCAATTGATTCGGAACGGCGTTCACCGTCGAAAGGCATCTACGGCATTAATCCAATCTATAAAGGACAAAATCCGTACGGCTCCTCATTAAAACCAAACGACAGCTTGAAAAAGAGTCGTGTATGCAGCAAAAAATTCAAATTCAAATCGAAATTCCAAGAGTCAACTCTCTAACAATTCTCTAACGAACTGAGTCCGTCAAGGCTTATTGTTTGCGCCCCCTTGTGTGTAAACGATAAGCCTCTTTTCATGTAATGATGAATTGCAATTTTTTTTGAAACAAAACGTTTTGTCGAAATAAGTAGTTAAAGCGAAATAAACGACAGCACCGTTTGGAAGGTTTAAAACGTTCCGAACGGTGTCTCTAATAGTAAGATAAAATAAAAATCATTTACATATTTAATTGATAATCAATCTATTATATCATTCTTTGTATGAGAAACACCATTTATTTAGGGCTGCTGTTTTCGTTATTTTATGGTAGCGCGTGTCAGAAAACAGTGCCTGGTTTTGATATGTTGTATCGCCGCACGTTCGATGTGCCGATTGGTTTAGACCCGTTCGCACTCCATAATTTTTCATTCAAAGATATTGCGACGGATACGGCGATCCTTTTCAAAGCGAATAACGCCACAGCTGACAAAATCACTCGAATCGAGCCTAAAAGCATGCTTTTACGTGGTTTATTTGTACCAGGCAATTATGGCTTCATCGAAAAAGCAGAAGTACGTATTTCAACCGCCAGTTTAGGCGAACAAATTATTTTTTTCAGAGACCAAATCCCGTTCAATACAGGCGAAAAATTGGATTTAATTCCCAATAATGTGGATGTAAAACCGTATTTGATGGGTGGAAAATTCAATGTTCGATTGATTTTGACGTTGCGCGATAGCCCACCGAAAACGTTTGAAACGGAAGTTCCAATCACTTTTTTTGCCAAAATTTGACAATTTGCGACAATTTGATAAAAGAATTGAAGTAATGTATATTTTTTTAAAAAAAAAGTTTAGAATTGCACTAATTTTGAATGTTCAAAGTCAGTGCAATTTTTAATTAAAACAATATCATGTCTTTCTTCAAATATTTGCTCATACTACCGATTCGTCTATATCAACTATTGCTATCGCCGTTACTCGGTCAAAATAAATGTCGGTATTCGCCCACTTGTTCGCATTACATGATACAAGCCATTGAAGAATGGGGCATTTTTAAAGGTTTATGGCTCGGTTTGAAACGCATTTGGCGATGTCATCCATACAGCAAACATCCTTATTTAGACCCTGTGCCTAAAAAGCAAATGCAAGATACAACCACATAACTAATTATAAATTAATTATTTATATCTTAATCAATATTAAAATATAAAACTTTAAATTTCTATGAAAGAACCTATTTATCCGAATTATTATGTAGCGATTATGGCGGGCGGCGTGGGCAGCCGTTTTTGGCCAGGCAGTCGGGAAGCGCGCCCTAAACAATTTTTAGATATTCTCGGTGTGGGCAAATCTTTGTTGCAACTCACTTTTGAACGTTTTTTGTCGATGGTGCCGACATCACACATTTTCGTTGTGACCCATGAAAAATATCGAGATTTGGTCAAAAAACAGTTGCCACAAATCACTGATAATCAAATACTTGGAGAGCCAAGCCGTAATAATACCGCGCCGAGCGTTGCGTACACAGCCTATAAATTGCATGGCATTAATCCAGATGCCGTTTTTATTATGGCTCCGAGTGACCACGTA
>JBEEMZ010000095.1:0-17177 GCA_041192405.1 Bacteroidota bacterium
AAATCTCAAAATCGGCGCGTAGAAATTTGGGTAAAAACCAAATAATAGCGATTGCGGATTGTGGATTGCGGATTGCGGAATTTCATAAAAAATTGATTATGAACATTTTATGAAATTCCGAAATCTGAAATCCGCATTCCGAAATTTATAAACAACTCTTTCAACAATTATTCATTAAGTCAAATGTCAGCACACACCATTCACTGTCGCGGTTGCGGCAATCATGTTGCACGCGTTCCAACGATGATTTGCGTTTATCCCCATTGCAAGAAACCAAAATGGGGCTATTCCGATGACGAATTAAGACAAATGGGCTTTAATATTCCCGTTACGGTTCGTCCCGCGCCCGTTTTACCAAAGCAGCCCGTTCAACTCAACGAATATACCATCTTTTGCAAAGCACATCAAGGCATTGTGGCTAAAACGCCTAATCAAATTTGCCCACATCCGAATTGCGGTGCTAAAAATTTTGGTTATTCCAATCCTGAAATTACCGTTCAATACAGCCCACAACAAACCATACACGCGCTCAAATGCAAAGTTTGTGCGAGCAGCGTTGCTAAAACGGATAATAATCGTTGTTTGGTTTGTTCTTCTGCGAATTGGGGTTATACGAAAAATGATATTGAAAAGGATCGAGTCCAAAAACCTGATACCAATTTTAAACCTATCAATTATGCCATTGAAGCCGAAAATATTAAGAAAAAATACGGTACCAAAAATGGTCAAGACATTTATGGGTTGCAAAATACCAGTTTAAGGATTCCCAAAGGACAATTAGTCGTTGTGATGGGTTCGTCCGGTTGTGGCAAATCCACTTTATTGAAGTGTCTCAATGGCGAAAATCCTGCAACCGAAGGTACGGTTAAACTTTTTGGGATGAATTTGTATGAAAATTATGGCAAATTAAAGAAAACAATTGGTTATGTGCCGCAGGAAGATATTGTTCACTCGGAATTGACCGTAGATCAATCTATGTATTACGCTGCCAAATTGCGTTTGCCGAAAAGTACGACCGAATCTGAAATTCAAGAGAAAATAACGGAAGTTTTAAAGAATTTGAAGATGGATGATACTTTATTGCGTCATCGAAAGGTTTCGGAACTCTCTGGTGGACAAAGAAAACGGGTTTCCATAGGTGTAGAATTGTTAAATGATCCTAATATTCTGTTTCTTGATGAACCCACTTCACCCTTAGACCCCGAAACCATAGATGAATTATTCATAAAATGTCTCAAACAATTGACCAAAAAAGGGGTAACGATTTTAATGGTAACGCACAAACCCGAAGATTTAAATCATGCCGATGCGTTAATCTTTTTAGGTGCGAAAGGTTATCATGCTTTTTATGGTTCTGCGGATGAAAAGATTGTGTGTGAATATTTTAATAAAAATAATATCATCGAAGTTTATGGGTTATTGGGCGGTGACGGCAATATCGAAACGGCAAAAGAATGGCACCGAAAATATTATTCTGGTTTCGCCGCTGGCGTTCCCAATAAAAAAGGAACGTTGGAACGCCAAGCCCCCGAATCTTTATTCCATCAATTCTATTGGTTGAGTCGCCGTTATGCACATATAAAATGGAGTGATAGAGGCAATATCATTTTGCTTTTGGCGCAACCACTGATTATTGCGGGATTGGTAGCCCTTGTTTTTGAAAAATTGCAAGTCAGCGTCCTATTTTTAACGGCACTTTCAGCAATTTGGTTTGGCGTGAGCAACGCAGGTAAAGAAATCGTATCTGAATTGCCCATATACAAACGCGAAAGAATGTATAATTTGAACCTTTTGACTTACATTTTTTCTAAAATTGGCATTTTATCGTTGATGGCGATCGTTCAAGTCTTGATTTTTGTGAGTATTTTGTGCTTTCGATATAGTTTTGATAGTGACCACATCAATATAGCGTATTTTTTTAGTTTCACGCTTAACATGTTTTACTTATCCGTTTCGGCAACTTTATTAGGTTTGGTACTTTCTGCGTTTTACAGCACGGCAGAAAAAGTTGCAACGGTGATTCCTATTTTCTTAATGCCGCAAATCATGTTGGCAGGAATTATTACAAAATTAGATAATAAAATAGAAGAAGCCTTAAGTTATGGGATGTTGGGACGCTGGGGAACCGAAATTTTGTGTCGCATTCAAGATAGTGGCAAAGATTTTCAAAAAACAGTGGACAAAAAAACGGTTATTGAAAGTGTTTGGAATCAAATGCCTGCTCCAATAAAACCCGATTCATTGATTTGGACAAAAACAGAATCCTTGAAATTACTTAATTTATATGACAAAAGTTTATGGGGCACCTTCAATAGTTTTAGTTTGAATCTTGCAGCTATCACTTGTTTGAATGGACTGATGTTGCTATTGATTGTTTTTTTCTTAAAAAAATATGATAAATTGTAATCCATTAAAAAATATAAATATTTTTATTAAAATATAAAGTGCTTATTTACAATGAATAAATTATTTTTTTACTTATTTTCAACAACGATTTTATTTGCTTGTGGTGACGTTCAAACAAAGGCAAAAGAAAAAGTAGCAGAAGCAGTCATTGATAAGGTCAAAGATGAAGTCCTAAAACAGATTCCTGCCTTAACCGCCGACCAATTGAAATTATTGAGCCAATACGAAAAACTACTTCAAGCATTACCCGAACCTGCTTGTAACGATATGTTCGACAAAGTGACCGAAGGCGCAAATCTTGCTCAAACATTGGCATTAGATATGTTTGGCTCGTCTATTTCCAGCAAAGAAGAAATGGAAATCGGCAAAGAACTCTTTTCAAGCATTAGTAAAGATTTTAAAATCATTGACCAAGATTCACGGCGGCAAGATTTAATCACAATGTTTCATAAAATGTTGCCCTTTCGCAGCAGAAAAGACCTTGATTTCAATATTCACTTGATAGAAAGTCCAACGATTAATGCATTTTCGATTGCGGGCGGACATGTACATATTACGACAGGTTTGTTTGAAAACGTTCAAAGTAAAGATGAATTAGCGTTCATTATTGGACATGAAATCGCGCACATTGATAAAAAACATTGTATTCGTAAAATTCAAATGCTGAAAACGGCAGATAGTCATTTTGGTAATATTGGAGTCATGGCAGCAAACCTTCAATTGATATTAACTGCTCCATTTGGACAAGCAGATGAATATGAATCCGATAGAGTTGGGGCAATTTTAGCGCATAAAGCAGGTTTTGACGCTTCAAAAGGCAATGATTTCTTTATTCGATTGAAAAAACAAGAGAAAAATGGATTACTTGAACGAATTACTCGGACACATCCTTACTCGGCAGCAAGAGAAGATTGTCTGAATAAATTTATCAAAAATGGCTATCAATAAAGATAGGCATTTCAAAAATTCAGTTATTAGTTGGTTCGTTAAATCATTGAAAATCAATACTTTAACAAACCAACTAACTAACTAACTAACTAACGAACCAACTAACCAACTATTTATCATCCATTCTTACGATTTTCGGTTGAAAAACGCCCATAATATCCACTAATTGTCGTTGTGCGTGCATCACTTCCTCAATATCTTTGTAAGACAGAGGTGCTTCATCCAAACCGCCGCCAAGTAATGTCACATCATGTTTTTTCAACAAATCGTTTAAAGCATTGTGCGAAATACTTTCTTTCGCTTGTGCGCGGCTCATTTTACGCCCCGCGCCGTGTGCCGCAGAATTTAAACTTGTCGGCTCACCTTTGCCCATCACAATATAACCTTTTCCTGTCATACTTGATGGAATAATTCCGAGTTCACCCACATTTGCAGGAGTCGCGCCTTTGCGATGCACAATGCACTCTCGACCGTCCACCATTTCCTTCCAAGCAAAGTTATGATGATTTTCAATACGCAAAATGGGTTGATTATCAATGGCTTTTGCAATTTTTTTATGAATCGTCTGATGACACGCCGCCGAATATGCCCCCGCTAAACTCATGCCAAGCCAATATTCAATGCCTTCTTGCTCGTCCATTGTTAGCCAAGCAAGTGATTTTGCTTCACCTGTCAATGACCGCTTTTTCATCGCAACTTGAGTATAATGATTCGCAATCGTCGCACCCATGCCCCGCGAACCCGAATGTGAAAGCAATGCAATGTAAGAACCTGCCTCCAAATTCAGAGCCGATGCTTGTTCTTTTTCAAATGTCGCAACGCCAAATTCAACAAAATGATTGCCACTTCCCGAAGTTCCCAGTTGTCGCGCCGCCTTGAATTGCATATTTTTTAAAATCGGTAATTCATTAAAAACCTTGCTTTCCAATACTTCATGGTCATCAGGGCTTTTCCAACCTTCACCCGTACCAAATTTAGTATGCTTCATAATAGCTGTTTCCAACATTTTATGCCGCTTTTTAAACTCATTGGCATTTATCGGAAAAACACTCAATGACATCCGACAACCAATATCAACGCCAACCGCATACGGAATCACTGCATTTTCAGTTGCCAACACGCCACCAATCGGTAAACCATAACCTGTATGCGCGTCGGGCATGAGTGCGCCCGCAACACTCACGGGTAAACGCATCGCCGTTTGAAGTTGGCGAATCGCGCCCGCTTCAATATTTTCAGCACCGAAAGTATTGAAATTCAATGCATTAGGGCGCAAATCGAAACTTTCAACAACAGGTTTTGGACGCTCCACCAATTTTTCTGTAATTTTAGAAAGAATCGGGTTCGTCCAATAATCGTGTGGCTGATTTAAAAGATGAGTCAATAAATCTAACGCTTCGGATTCGGGCGTAAATTTATAATGTTTTTCAAAAATCGCCATCGCTACGCTGATAACAGCTGTATTCGGATAGCCGATAGATTGCAGTTGTTTAGGATGCAATTTTAATTTGCTCATGCAAAAATATAGGATAGGTTTATTACAAGTTGTTGATTTGTAATAAATTATGATTTTTTAAGTTAATTTTAAGGAAACACAAAACGCCCCACTCACAGCACAAAGGCAATTGAGTGAGGCGTTTTGACATCGCTGAAAAGCAGATGTGAAGCCGTTCACGTCCAAAAGAGCCGTCGTGCAGGACCGAAGGAGCGATTGTATGAAGTCAAGACACGCATGGCAGATGGCATTTACAAGGTGAAAAAATAAGGTGAACAACCGAATCCGTTTTAGGACGGACAAATGCAAAACGTTTATACGTTCAAAATAGTTCCCCAAAAATGATTTTTTTTCAAAAAAAATATCTGTGCGATGTCGGATTGCGGATTGCGGGTTGCGGAATATTGATACTTTATTAATGCAATCACATCAATAATCCGCAATCCGCAATCTACAATTCGAAATTGTAAAGAAAATTGCATTTTGTAACAAATTATTCTGATTTTCGATAAAAAACTTATATTTGCAAGCCGTTTTAAAAGAAATTTGTGTTGTGACATAGATTTTATTTTAATACAATATTTTTTCAATGTGTATTTATCTGAAAATCATAAAGTTGTGCTTTAAAATTTTCAAAATTAAAAACCAATCCGCCATTCAAGTCTGAGTTTCGACTCCGACTTTTTGTTTAAATCATCACAAAATGCAAGCAAAAGGAATCGTTCGTTTTTTTCTGATTTTACTGTTGTTAGTTTGCGCAGGGCAATTTATTTATATGTTTCCCACGAATAAGGTGGAGAAGAATGCCGAAATCTACGCAAAAGAGGCTGCTGCTAAAGGACTTGCCTACACTGACGCTAAAGCACATTACTTGGATTCGATGTCGAGTGAGAAGATTCTGAGTGTGCCTTTGGTGGGCAATTTTACGTACCAAGAGTGTAAAGCAAAGCAATTAGCATTAGGATTAGACTTAAAAGGAGGCATGAGTGTCGTCCTTCAAGTGGATTTAAGGGATTTTTTAACCTCGTTGAGTGGCAATACCACCGATCCTGAGTTTAAAAAAGCGATGGAGGCTGCCACAGTTGCTCAAAAAACGTCCCCAAGTGATTATATTAAACTTTTCGTTGATGAGTTTAAAAAATCGGGCAAAACATTAGCTTCAGTCTTCGCACGCAATGAGGCATTGAAAGGTAATGGGCTTAATATTGAAAGTTCAGATGCACAAGTGCAGGCAATCATCCGTACCAAAGCGAATGAAACCGTGAAAGAAACGTTTAATCGTTTGAAAAAACGGATTGATAAATTGGGCGTTGTGCAACCGAATGTTTCATTAGACGCGGCAAGAGATATGATTTTGGTGGAACTTCCTGGTTTTGAAAACCCACAACGCGCTCGGAGTTTCCTCCAAGCGGCAGCGAAATTGGAGTTTTGGGAAGTGTATCGCAATTCAGACCCTGGCGTATTGCAAGCGATTGGAGATGCAGATAATGCGTTGAAAGCAGGGATGGATACCACGAAAATGAAAAATGATACGGCTAAAACAGCAGGTACAGGTCCCATTTTGAGTGGATTGACGCTCTCAAACAACCCACAGGCACCACCGACTGCTGTGATTGGCAGTGCAGAAAAAAATAAAATGAAATCCATTTCTGCTATGTTGGACAGCATGAAGTCACGCTTTCCACAAGATATGGTTTTCCGTTGGTCAAAAGATCCTGTCCGCGACCGCGACGGCAAAGCAAGTACTTTATATGAGTTGTACGCTTTGAAAAAAGCGCGGGGCAAATCGGGTCCTGCATTGGAAGGCGACCACGTGACCCGTGCAACTGCGCAACCTGACCCAATGTCGGGTGAAGTAGCGGTTTCATTGAGCATGGATGGTACAGGTGCAGCGATTTGGTCAGAGTTGACGGGTCGTGCGGCGGCAGATAACCGTCGGGAAGTTGCAATTGTGTTAGATGACGAAGTTGTTTCTGCGCCACACGTAAATGACAAAATTTCTGGTGGTAATTCAAGCATTACGGGAAATTATACGGTGCAAGAAGCGCAAGATATGGCGAGCAAGTTGGAAGTTGGTAAATTGCCTGCTAAAACGGAAATCGTTCAAGAAGCGACCGTTGGACCCTCATTGGGTGCTGAAAATATTCAAAAATCATTGATTTCACTGGGCGTTGCATTATTAGCAATCGTTGGATTCATGATTTATTACTATGGTTCTGGTGGTATTGTTGCTGTCGTTGCGTTATTATTGAACTTGTTTTTCATTGTTGGTGCCTTAACCTCGTTGGGAACGGTGTTAACGTTACCTGGTATTGCGAGTATCATTTTAACAATGGGTATCGCTGTGGATGCCAATGTTATCGTGTATGAGCGTATCCGCGAGGAATTAACGGCGGGCAAAAACCTTTGGCAAGCCATTAAAGACGGTTTTATTCACGCGACTCCTGCGATTGTGGATGGTAACGTGACGAATATTATTGCGGCAATCGTTTTAGGATACTTTGGTTTGGGTCCTGTAAAAGGGTTTGCAATTACCTTGTTAGTGGGTGTCTTATTCACGTTGTTTACCTCTTTATTGGTGAGCCGCTTGATTATTGAGTGGTGGACGCAAGATAAAAATAAAGATATTAAATTTTCTACGCCAAGTACTGAAAACTTGTTCAAAGACATTAATATTGACTGGATGGCAATGCGCTACAAAACGTATATGATTTCTGGTGCCTTTATTTTGGCGGGTGTGGTTTCCTTTTTTGTACGTGGATTTGACTTAGGTGTGGATTTGAAAGGTGGTTACTCTTACAATGTTCAGTTTGATAAAAAAGTGAACGAAGATGTGATTCGCAAAACGTTAGAAGTGGCTTTTGAAAAACAAACGCCGATTGTGAAGGCTGTTAGTACGGCGAATACCTATAATATTACGACAGCGTATAAAATCAATGAGGTCAGCACAGAAGCGCAAGAACAAGTAACGACTAAATTGTATGAAGGCTTGAAAGCAGCAGGTTTCGCAAGTACGACGTATGATGAATTTAAATCAACTTACTCGGCAAGTAAAGGAACACACATTACGAGTTCAAGTAAAGTAGGTCCGATGGTTGCGGATGACATCAAAAGCAGTTCGTTGAAAGCGAATTTCTTAGCATTGGCATTAATCTTTTTATACATTTTGTTGCGTTTCCGCCGTTGGCAATACTCAACAGGGGCGGTTATCGCCTTGTTCCATGACGTATTGTTTATTTTGGCATGTTTCACGTTATTTCATGGGTTTTTACCGTTCTCCTTGGAGGTTGACCAAGCGATTATTGCGGCAGTATTGACGATTTCGGCTTATTCGATGAATGATACGGTCATCGTTTATGACAGGATTCGGGAATATGCACGCACTTATAACAATTTGCCAATGCGTGATATTATCAACAAAGCGATTAATAGTACGTTAAGCCGTACCATTATTACGTCTTTCAACGTGTTATTGGTGGTTTTGATATTATTTATTTTTGGTGGTTCGAGCATTAAAGGATTTGCATTTGCGTTGATAGTGGGTATTTTCATTGGAACGTACTCGTCTATTTTCATTGCATCGCCTGTCATGTTAGACTTGTCTAAAAATTTGAATTTGTCTGAAAATAGTCCAAATCCAGTTTTAGATGATGTTGAATCATTGAATGCGTTGTCAAAACAAAAATCTAAATAATTTGTTTTAATATAGTTACAAAAAACGCCGCAGGTTTTAAATCTGCGGCGTTTTTTGTGTAAACACAAATGGACATAGGAAACATAGATGATTGTAAATCAACACTTTATGTTTCATATGTCCCTATGTGTTTGCAAAAATCAAAGATTCAATTTGTAATTTAAACCATTCTGTTTTAACTAAATCTGATTTAGCAATATTCTGCCGTTGCTTTAATTGAGTACAATAAGTCTTCATAGGCAGCGATTTATAAAACGTTTCAAAATCATCACTATTCAAATTACGTTGCACTGAAACAGATTGTTCAATATTTTCTTGCTGATTTTTAAATCTTTTTTGTAAAGGATTATTATTAAATTCTGGTTCCCCAAAATAAGGATAGCTCGAACGCGCCAACGTAATTTGTAAAATTAAATAATCTTTTATTTGATTTTTAGCAATCTTCAAATCATTTATATAAATCTTTTTGTCATAAATAAGTCCTTTATTTTCAAAGTATTCTAATAAATTATCAGGATGATACATATAATTTTCAATACTATAATAATTTAAAATACGCAAATTTTGATACTGTTTACAGATCCGTTCAATGTCATCATCACTCAAAAAATCGCGGTCAACAATGCCAAATAGATTTGTAGAACGCACTTTATGATACACATTGTTTCGATTATTATCAGCTACAAACACCGTTTGTGCAATCCCAATCGTTGCATAATAATCCCGATCTTTATTTTCCACAAAGAAAATCTTCATTTGTTGAAATAAAGCAGGCAAAAAAGATTTGCCGACTGCAATTTCGTAAATATCGGGATTATCCTTCGGTACAGGCGACAAAACACGTGGATAATCGTAATCTAAGTCATCAAAATCTATAATAGAAGCAAATTCAGACTGTTGCGCATATTCGATAAAACCAAGTGAATGCGTCGCTGTCCATAATTGACAATTCGACGGCAGCCAATTTTCAATAATTTCTTTCAACAAATTATATTGCAATTGTGTATTCAAATGCACATCCATTTCATCCAAATAGTAAATCGTATTTTGATATAACTTAGTGCGATTCAACAAGTTAAGTAACAAATTGAAAACTTCTTTTTCGCCCGCCCCTAAATAATTGTACGAAATTTCAGATTTTCCTTTCCTAAAAAGAATTTGAATCGGCTTGCCCTCTGTGGGTGGCAACATCGCTAATAGTTCTAATTTCGTACCATTGATACCTCCAAAAACACGTTGAAGTGCTTGATTAATCGGCGCAACATATTGTTGTTTGATTTCTTGATTAGGCGTATCAGATACAAAAAATGCTTTCAATATATCTTCTGTAACTCTTTCAACATCATTTTCAAAACGATTGTCCCTTTCTATAAAAAATTTAGGTCTATCTGCATCTTTTTTGAAATGGGACTGTTTCGTCTTACCCATTACAGTACGAGTAAGACGCGGAATTTGTCGCAAACTACTTCTTCCATAAAAAGTATCCACTGCTAAATCAAGTCTTTTAAATTGCGTATCTGTCAGTTGGTACACGATATTATGATCCAACTGTATTTTGACCGAAAGAGCCAATTCTTTTTCTTTTTTGAAATAATTCCAAAAATCGTCATTGATAGATATATCCTTTTTAATCGCACTATCCATGAAATTAAACGCATCAAAAATAGAGGATTTGCCTGAACCATTTGAACCAATCAAGACGACTAATTTAGATGATTCTGGAATATTATCAATTTCAATATTTGTAAAACGTTTAAAATTAACTAAATGTATTTTTTGAATTTTCATACTGAGGAGATTTTGAGGCAAAAATACACTATTTTTTAAAATCAAAGTCATAAAGTTATTTTGCCCCGAATGACCCCAATTTCACAAATAATTGGTGCAGATTCGCATGATTTTTGTTAAAATAAAAAAAGCGAGACCTACATCTCGCTTTAAACAAACGCTTTAAACCTTTATTTTCTAAAAACACATTTCAATTTGGGATGGTGGATTTCGGATTTCGGAATAAATTGATTTTCAATTGTTTATAAAATAAAATTCACATTCCGACATCTTATGCCGCTTGCGCGGGAATGCTGATGTAAAAAGTAGTACCTTCATTCTCCTCCGAATCAAACCAGATTTTGCCATTATATTTTTCAACAATATTTTTACAAATCGTCAATCCAATACCTGTACCTTCAAAACGATTATTTTTATTTAACTGCTGAAATAAAACAAAAACTTTATCTTCATACTCTTTTTTAATCCCAATTCCATTATCCGCAATGCTCAATACAACTGCCCCATTCAATTCACCTGCATTAATTTTAACCACAGGTGGTTTGTCATCCGTAAATTTAATCGCATTACCAATCAAATTTTGAAACAATTGTGTCAAATGCAACCGATTCATCCGCAAACTCGGCATATTTTCGGGGTAAAGAATCGTTGCATTCTTACTTTCTATCGCGCCACTCAAATTTGCGGTCACATCTGCAATCACTTCTTCTGGGCGCGTAATTTCCGCATCAGGTTGTTGCGCAAGTACCCGCGAAAAATCCAACAAATCGGTCAATAAACTATACATCCGCTTCACGCCCGCATGCACGAAACCCATATATTTCGCCGCATCACCATCGAATTGTTTGCCATATTTAATCTGAATCAAACTAATATAACTGCCAATACTCCGCAATGGCTCCTTCAAATCATGCGCCGCAACGTAAGCAAATTGACGCAACAATTCATTGGTTTCTTCCAATTTCTGATATTGCATCTGGATTTCTTCATTTTTAGCCTTCAATGCTTGGAAATTTTTCCCGCGCAATCGAATCGTATAAATCATAAATCCCAAAACCAATGCAAATCCCATCACACTACTCCATAATATAAAACTATTTTCGCGCAATCGCATCTCTTTTTCGCGCAATTGCAACATTCTAATATCTTTTTCCCGTTTTTCGGCATCGAATTTCAATTCCATTTCTGCCGTTCTGCGAATTTTCTCTTCATTAAAAAGCGAATCATTCAACGTATTCGAAGCCTGCAAATGCGTTAAAGCCTCTCCATTTTGACGTTTGCCCAACAAAATTAAAAACAATTGATAATTGCATTTTTGCGCAATCTCCTTATAATCATACTGTTGCGCTACATTTAAACTTTTTTGAAACGCGATTTCAGCCGCATCCATTTTATGTTGACGGTGGTACAAATCGCCCATTTTAAAATATAAAATCGCAATATCTTTGCTCAAAAGCGATGGCTCATATTCCAAACAAGCTATAAATTTTTGTTCCGCAACATCAATTTGCTTTTGCTGCAAATACACATCTGCAATATTAATGAGCGTTTGCGCAATATACGACTTGTAATGAATGGACTTATAAACTTCTAAAGCCGCCTCATGCTTGCGCAACGCGCCTTGAAAATCTCCTTTTGTCGTTAAAATGACTCCAAATTTATTCAATTCACTCGCTAACTGCACCGAATCGGCAAATCGTTTCGACGTATGAAGGCGTTCCATGCCAATTTTCTCCGCCTTTTCGATATGCATTAACGCTTTTTCGATATTTTTTGTTTTAAGATACGTTTCTCCAATATCACCATGCGAAATCATCATTCCAAACCCATCTTTGCGCGTTTCAGAAATCGCCAACGATTTAAAGAGATAATCTAAAGATTTGTCATAATCACCGACACTTTGATGCAAAATGCCCAAATTATGATACGTATCTTCAATCATCTGTTGATCCCCTGCTCTTTCGGCGAGTTCCAGCGTTCGATTATGAAATTTATACGACTCGTGATAATTACCAATTTTTTTATTGGTGAGGGCGATATCGGTAAAAATCGTCATTTTGGCACTATCTGCGGCGGAAGGGGCTATCTTGACCATTAATTCTGCGGTTGAGGCTGCTTGTTGATAAGCTGCAAGCGCATCCCGAAACAAAATATTATCCTCATAAATAAATCCTAAATCACGGCGTGCCTCAAAAAGGTCTCTAAGATTATTGGTTTTTTGGGCTTTTTTAAGGGCGATTTCAACATATGCAATTGCTTTTGGCAAATCTTTGAACGAATAATTATTCGCAAGCCCTAAAATCTCAAAATTCGTTTTATGAATCGTTTCTTTTTCTATCGCTTCCAAAACATCGGACGGCAGTGTGCGCATTTTCGTTCCATTAAACGTTTTTTGAGCTTGTAATGGAAAAACAATAAAACTTAAAATGGTTACGCCGAAGCAACATTTTGTTATTAAACGCGTCAGAAAAACGGGTTTGTCCGACATTATCATAGTATGAAATAAAGGTGTAGCGTGCTTTCAAATAAAATTGTGATCGTTCAAAGTTGGCAAGAATAAAGCCAAAATGTTTTTTAAAGGTATATTTAGGAATACAGATTTGAGATTAGGGCATTTATTGGAACCACTTTAAAGTTTTAAAATGAATACCCTCATCTCAAATCCATCTGCTCGAATGTTTTATTTAATCACCAAATCCGAATGCGAACCAATAAAAGGTTTTTTGAGTGACTGTACCAGGCCGTTCACGGCGTTTATCATCACAACAGCCACCACCTTTTAATAATTTTTGTTCTGCTTCGGAGAGCAATTCTGAATTAGTTTTTGCTAATTCGTTTTGAATTTCAGCTATTTTTTTCATCTAAATCATGGGTTTTGGAAACGGTTTGTTTGAAAAAGGGTTCGTAGTCATTTTGTGATTCGCGCATTGCTGCTTGTTTTGGATTAGTTCGCCCACCTTTGATTAATGCGTTGAAACACCGCCACCAGGTCGTTCGGGTCGCTTGTTGTCATCCAAAGCCGCCGTAGCGAAATTTTGGTTATTACCTTGGCTATTATTACCACCATTTTGAATGTTGCTTGGGTTATTACCTGTTTGAATGAAACCTGCGCCACCGCGAATTTTTTGCAATTGATTCAAAGATAATTGCTCTTGGCATGAAAAAAGATTGCGTAAAGTCCTAAGATTACTCATAGAATGTAATGGGTTTTAAAATTTGTAAAGAAACGTTTTAATTATTATTCACAATATTATTCCTGATAAAACATTTTAGAAGTTAGGTTTAAGAATAAAAATGACATGGTTCAAGATAAATATGTTTTTTTTCAAGATTTTTAATGTTAAATGAATGAATTATTTAAGGGCAAAATTAAAAATTTATTTTATCGTTTTTGTGAACCATTTTAGAAAATACTTGAATTGAAGTATGAAAACCATTTATTATTTTAAAATCAAGTATTATTTTTTGTAACTCATTGATAATCAAGCCATTTTAAAAATAAAAAGAAATGAGCAAACATCTATTGGGTCTTTACAAGTTGCGATAATCTAATTTACGTAAATATAATATTAAAGTTTTCTTCAAATGAGTAAAATTTGTAAATACTCAATAAAAGTATAACTTTGCCGTTTATCATTAAAATTCTAAATTTTAATTTAACTATTACAACGGTGAAAAAGCAATCTTTAAATCGAATGTACAATTTTCCAGATGCAGACCTTTATATTATGTGTCTGGATTGCATCCGCAATGCTTACCGCGATGAAGCATTGTTCAAATCTTATGGCTACGCGCCTGAACGCATCTTGGCATTTAAAACACAATGTGAAAAATTTAAAGCCTTGCCCGATGATGATGAATTAATTGGCGAACAAATGCTGGCTACCGAAAAAAAATATGCGGCTGCCGAAAACCTTAAAACAGCCATTCGCAGCATTATGACGCGGGTGGAAATCAAATATCACAATCGCAGTGGGCGTTATCGCAAATTCGGAACTTCGAAAATGGGCGATATGACGGATGCTCAATTGCTTTTTTGTGGTCGCCGAGTGGTGCGGGTGTCGCAAATGCAAATGGCTGTTTTTGAATCGGTTGGTTTGAATGACCTCGCTATTCAACGCGTATCGCAAGCATGTGTCGAATTTGAATCATTTATTAATATTCAGCAGGATAAAGTTTCAGACCGTGATATTGCAGTGGAGGTTCGAACAGAACAGGGTAATAAAATTTATGAAGAATTGGTCGTTTTGTGTAATATTGGAAAGGATATTTGGGCAGATAAAGATACGGTTCGGTATGAGCAATATTGTGTTTACGAAAGTAATAATGACCAGAAAATCGCTCGAAAAGAGAAAGTAAAAGCCGCAGAATCGAAGAAAAAAGAGAAAGTGGTGGATGAAGCGACTTTATAATTCGCAAATCGTTTATTTTTAATAAGTTTTTGCCCCGACTTACACAAAGTATCACTCATTTAATGATAATTTGTGTAAGTCGGAGCAAAAACATTTAGAAATGTAATGTCATTGCCAAACTCGGTAAAATGGGCAATTGATCTACACGTTCATATTTTACACGGTCAAAATAAAATATATTATTTCTATCTGCCGCATTCGTAACGCTGCCAATAATTTCCATTCGAGTCGTTTTAGAAAATTCAATGGATTTTTTAATAGAAGCATCAAAACGCGCATATACAGGCAATCGCCCAGAATTGCGTTTATCCGAATAAATAATGCCAATATTACTTGGATTGCCTTTTAAAATATCGGTATTTAAACCATCTTTATAATCAAATTTGGTATAAAACGCTTGCGTTAATGTAAATGGAAAACCTGAACCGTAATTGAAACGAGTTCCAAGTTCCCAAGATTTGTTCTTACCAAACGTGTAAGTTGCAACCACATTTAAATTATGGCGGCGGTCAAAATTGGTTGGATATTCTTGCGTTTCATCTTTGCGATTGACGTAACCAATTGAATATGCAGTCCATACATATAAATTATTTTTTTCATATTTTGCAGAAATATCTAAACCTGTTGCGCGTCCCGTTTCAACGACATAATTCGGGTCTGTAACTTGCGTTTTATTTCGATTTACGCCAATCAATTGAGTATAATTTTTAAGATAGGGCTCCACATTTAATTCCAAATATTTTGACAAATCTAACTCAAATCCACCAATCACATGATAGGCGGTTTGCAAGCGTTCCTCTATATTTTGCTGAGTGCCTGGTTTGAAAATGGGAAATTCGGGTCCCGATAGGAATCCGACAAATAAATTCACCACATCACGCTCATTCACGGTACTCAACAAGTTTTGAGAATACAATCCGCCAGAAAATTTCAATCGAAACTTATCCGAAATATTCACTTTTGCTGCAAAACGGGGTTCGATTTTACTAATCCCAAGCGATGCGTAATATTGAACCCGCAAACCAGGTTCTAAAACCAATGCTTTGGTTTTCCAACGGTATTTGAAAAAACCTGCTAATTCAGTTGAATTATCCTTGTCATCAAACGTAAAACCCAAGAAATTTTTGAATTGTAAACTGGTGCTAATATTCGTCAACTCAACACCATATTTGACTTCGTTATTGTTAGAACCAAAATAAGTGAAATCTAAAAGCGCATTTGCGCTTGTGATGCCACTTTTACGGGGATCCGATTTTCCCTCCGTAAGTTGCATCTGATAATTCGAGTAACCAATTGCGCCATTGATGACAAGGCTCAAACCCGCAGGAACCAATGTGAAATTCGCGCCACCACCTGCATTATTCCAATTCAAATCAGCGATATTTGTATAACTGACTTTATCTTTAAAATTAAACCCAAAAAGGTTGAATTTACTACCGCCCGCAGCATTAAACGATACTTTTCCATAAATATCTGTATAACCAAATGGCAATCCAAAGCTATCTCGCGCCGCATATTTGTACAAACTGTTGGAAGTTTTGTCCAAAAGCGACTGTTTTGCTGTAAACAAAACCGAACTACTACCGCCATTTCCTTCGTCACTCAGACGACTCAAAGGTGCTTCTAACAATATTTTTGCTTGAAAAGGGCTGCCAGAAATCAAACCTGCAAAGCGTTTTTTATTGCCTTCCCGCGTTTTCAAATCCATAATTGCAGAAACTCTACCACCATATTCAGCATTGAAACCGCCTGTTAAGACATCCGCGCTCCGAATGGTTTCGGTTTCAAAAACGGAGAAAAATCCAATCGAATGGAATGGGTTATAAATCGGCATGCCATCCAACAAAATTTTATTCTGCACAGGCGAGCCGCCCCGAATATAAATCTGACCACCTTGGTCTCCCGTCGAAATAACACCAGGAATCACCGTCAAATATTGAGCAATATCAGGTTCGCCACCCGTAGAGGGCAATGATTTTAATTGTTTTTGAGTAACGGTGATTTTAGAAATTTGAACCGTATTACGCGCCGCTTCTCGCTTACCCGAAATTTCAACCGTTTCTAAACTTTTATCATTTTCGGTCAAATCAAAACGCTGATAGACAATTACACCATTATTAATGGTAACAGTTGCTTCGGTCGCGCCGTAGCCCACGAAACTGATAGAAACGGTGTACGTACCTACGGGAACGTTCAAACTGTAAAAACCATCTTGATTGGTGGTCGTACCCAAAGCGGTTTCTTTCAAAAAAACATTGACGTAAGCTAACGGCTCACCTGTTGCTTTGTCATAAATGTTACCACGCAAGATACCTTTTTGCGCGAAAGCGATGCATGTTAAAAACATGCAAAAAAATTGAAGTAGTATTTTTTTCATATTTCGGATTGTGGATTTCGGATTGTGGATTTCGGATTGTGGATTTCGGATTGTGGA
>JBEEMZ010000096.1:0-17125 GCA_041192405.1 Bacteroidota bacterium
TCAGAACCGATTCGGAAGCAAATTTATTGCAATTTTTTAAACGCAACCTTAAAATTAGGTTTTTTCAGAAAAATGAATGATTTTTTGATTGTTTTTGAGTCTCAATGAAAAGGTAAAATCTTTTAAGGTCTTTTTGCGTTTATGGAGTTAGTTGGTTGGTTGGTTAGTTAGTTGATTGGTTGGTTAGTTAGTTGATTACTAACCAACTAACCAACTAACCAACTAACCAATTAACTAACTCATTCAATATCAAGCTGTAATAAATATGAAAAAGATTTTAATAATCATTTTAATGCTCTCGGTCATCTCCACTCGATTGAGTGCGTCGTACCTGCTCATCCCGATGGATGACAAACAAAAACAACATCTCAAAGCGTATGGCATTGCTTATTGGGTGTTGCAAAAGGGGATTGAGACGCATTGGCTGTTGAATTATCGGGGCGGCAGTTTTGCCTTTCCGAACAGTACGGTGTTTGAAAAAGAGTGTAAAGCGCGTCAAATCACGTATGAGGTGATTGCAGATGCGGCATTTGCAGAAATTCAGCGCGAAATAGCGCATCCCGAAGCGAATATGGACGATATGAAACTCGAAGTCGCGCCCAAAATTGCAGTTTATACGCCCGATGTGAGTCAGCGCGGACAAAAAGTGCAGCCTTGGGATGATGCCGTGACGATGGTGTTAACGTATGCAGAAATTCCTTATAAAGTCGTCTATGACCGCGAGGTAATTGAGGGCAAATTGGCGGATTTTGATTGGTTGCACCTGCATCATGAGGATTTTACGGGGCAATATGGGCGGTTTTACCGAACGTACAGTAATGCCAATTGGTATCGGGAGAATCAACGAAAAGCCGAAGAACTATCTCGAAGTTTAGGGTTTAATAAGGTGTCGCAATGCAAATTAGCGGTTGCAAAAAAAATTCGAGAATATGTTGCGGGCGGCGGATTTATGTTCGCAATGTGTTCAGCCACAGACAGTTATGATATTGCGTTGGCGGCAGATGGGGTTGATATTTGTGCGCAAATGTACGACGGCGACCCGTCAGACCCCAATGCGCAATCAAAATTAGATTTTTCAAAAACCTTCGCTTTTAAGAATTTTGAGTTGATCCGCGACCCGACCGAATACGAATTTTCAACGATTGACCATAATTACGGTCGCACGATTCCTGCGGAGCAAGATTATTTTACCCTTTTTGACTTTTCGGCGAAATGGGATCCTGTGCCAACGATGTTGACGCAAAATCATACGCGCACCGTGAAAGGTTTTATGGGTCAAACGACTGCATTTTTGAAAAAATATATTAAAGAAGATGCGCTGATTTTGGGAGAAGCGAAGGCTTTAGGCGAGGCGCGCTACATTCACGGCACGGCGGGACAAGGTTTTTGGACGTTTTACGGCGGACATGACCCCGAAGATTACCGACATTTTGTAGAAGATCCTGAAACGGATTTGAGTTTGCATCCCAATTCGCCTGGTTATCGGTTGATTTTGAATAATATATTGTTCCCTGCCGCAAAAAAGAAAAATAGAAAAACGTAGAGATTTCGGATCTTGGATTGCGAATTTCGGAATGTGTAAATAATTGATAATCAAATAATTAAGGTCAGCATGGTTATAATCAGGCTGACCTTTTGATTCACAATCTAAACTTTCTTAGCAAATTAAATCTGCAATCCGCAATCTACCATCGAAAATTATTTAAGTTGTTGTTTTCAAAAAAAACGATAAATTTGCCGCGTTCGTTAATCATTAAAAAACAAACCTTTATTTGTGCAATGTTCAAAAAAACAAATGTTTTATTTTTAGGAATTGTAAGTTGCTTACTTATAATGAGTTGTAAAAACGATGACCCTAAACAAAAAAAAACCAAAGCCGCCGATAAACCTGTAATCACTGCAAAACCGACAGTTCCGCCTGTCCCGTCCACTGAAACAGGTGAAAAAAATAACCCGCCTGTGCCTGTGACAACTCCCGCTACGCCCCCGCGTGTAGGTGCAGGTACACCGCCGCCCGTTAAAATCGCGGCGCAACCCGATTATGACACCAAACAGTGGACTGAAATCGTCCGTTTAGACTCGTCGGTGCAAGTTGACATTCGGTACGCGACGGATAGCAATTTTGTAAAACAAAAAATGTATGATTGTGGGCGTTGCTTTTTACGTCCTGACGCGGCGGCAGCGATTGCAAAAGCGCATCAAATGTTGAAAAAACAAGGTTTTGGCGGCTTAAAAATGTTTGATTGTTACCGTCCGCGCCCTTTTCAACAGCGACTTTGGGACAAAGTGCCTGATGAAAGGTTCGTAACACCGCCTGCAAAAGGGTCGAATCATACTCGAGGGGCGGCGGTTGACCTCACGATTGTGGACAAAAATGGGCAGGAATTGGATATGGGTACGCCGTATGATTTTTTTGGAAAAGAGGGTTATCCCGATTACGCGCCGACCAAAAAAGAGGAGCAGGCGCATTGGGCGAAATACAAAGTGCGTGAAAATCGAGATTTATTGCGCGCAACGATGGATTCAGTCGGTTTCAAACCAATTCGAACCGAATGGTGGCATTTCGATTGGAAGCATAAAGGCGCAGGCGCAGTGCTTTCGGATTGGGTTTGGAAGTGTTCTGAATAGTTGGTTGGTTAGTTGGTTAGTTAAGTAATTGATAATCAATGATTTAACTAACCAACCAACCAACTAACCATACAACTCATAATGAATCTGCGATTGGGCACATTTCAAATCTAATAACAAATGTTCCACCGCTTCATCAATCATTTTGCTCCAGCCGCAAATCCAAAAATCCATATCAGCAGCTGGATTCGGATACGTTTCCATATAAACTTGATGTACATAACCGCGCCGCCCTGTCCAATTCGGTTGCGGGCGCGATAAAACCACATCATATTTAAAATTTGGATATTTAAATTGCAAATCTTCAAATTCTTTGCGATATAAAATGCCTTCTTCTGTACGCGTTCCAAAAATCAAGTGCAATTTTTTATAAGGCAATTGGCGATTCAAAATATCGTGAATCATACTCCGAAAAGGCGCAACACCTGTACCTGTACAAATAAAAACCAAATTTTTTGCTGCAATACGCTCCTCTGTTAAAATAAAATTGCCATCAGGTGCTTTAAAACGAATATTTGTACCGACTGTTGCTTCTTCAAAAAGGTATTTTGTACCTGCGCCTGTGTCTGAACGCACAATGCAAAATTCTAATACATTCGATGCAGGCAACGTCGGAGTAGAGGCGATTGAGTAACTGCGCCATCGTTTTAACCGCTTTTCTGAAATCGGCAAATCCATTGTTACGAATTGTCCTGCTTTAAATTCAAATGGTTCGTCACCTTCAATTTGCAACCAAAAACGACGCGTTGTTGGCGCAATTGCTTCTATTTGAATGACTTTTGAATGATACCATTTCCACATATAATTGAATAATGAATAATGAATGATAAATGATGAATCAAACTACTTTGTTGGTTTTCGCACAATGCCCCACTGACCATTAATACAAACAGGAATCGCGCCATTTGAACAATCGCCCGCATCCGAAAACCGCAACGGAATCACTTCCGCGCCCATCGCGTCAATAAAACCAAACCGATATTTGAAACGCACTCGCGCCAATCCTTCCGAAAACGAATCCGCTTCATCGTATTTCAACGCAACGACTTCAACCCCTTTTTTGTTCACAAAACCATGAAAATCATTGAGTTCGACTGCTGCCAAACCTTCTTTAAATGGCGAAATAACATCATATTTCAAGGGCACAATTAATTTACCCGTTGCATCCACCGCGCCCATTTTGCCTTTCAGACGAACATAAGTTACGCCATTTGTAACCGTTGAAACCATATCATATTGTGGCGCAACGATTTCAGAACCATCTTTGCGCAAGCATCCCCACTTGCCTTTCAACCCAATACGCATAATACCTTCTGATAATGTATCAATCCAATGATATTTCATCGGCGCAATTAATTTGCCACTGCGGTCTATCAAGCCCCAACGATGATTCAACATCACTCGCGCAACACCACCTTGAAACGGCAAAACACCATCATATTGACATTTTACTAATTCTTGTTTTACACCAATAAAGCCCCATTTTTTACCAATGCGCACAGGCGCGTAACCTTCCGACAACGGCAAAACATCATTAAACCATAATTTTGTCAATTCGGCATTTTTCATATTAATGAAAACGCGCTTATTATCCGCCTTCAACACAGCCGCAACGCCATTTGAAAAATGATTCACTTCTTTATATTTCAATGGAATCACTTCTTCGCCTTTTGGGTTTATAAAACCCCACAAATTGTTTTTTTTAACTGCTGCAACGCCCTCCCAAAACGAACCCACTGCATCATAAACAGGGCTAATCAACTCCGTTCCATACCGACTCACAAAACCCCATTTGCCATTTAACATCACTTCAAACATTCCGTTTTGAAATTTTCCAATAAAATCGTATCTCAAAAGCGTTAATTCTTTAATATTTTTGTTGCCGACCGCAATTAACCCCCATTTTTTATGCAGGTGAACCTTCGCAATTGAACTATCTACCATCCGAATTTCCTCGTATCGGGGCGAGCAAATTTCTTGTCCTTCGGTATTGACGAACCCGCAAAGCCCATTTTGATGCACTTTTGCCCGCCCACGTTCAAAAGTACCAATGCCATCATATTTGATAGGAAACACCTCTGTACCAAGATTGGAAATCAAGCCCCATTTGTTATGAGCCATTTTTCGGATATATCCATCTTTGAAAATCAATAAGTTATCCAATTTCAAAATCGGTTGAACCGTCCAATTCAAATCTGGAATTTTAACACCACCATAAAAAACAGTATCTGTATCAAAAATAAGGTCGAAACTATCTTTCCCTTCACCAAATTGCAAATGTGCAGGCGCGTAGTGGCGCGTCGAAGGCTGTGCCATCACCAAAATAGTGACACATATCATAAAGAAGGTTAATATTAATTTGTTCATTGCTTTTGATTTTAGATTTTTTTGAAACACATAGGTACAGAGGTCGCATAGATTGGAAACACATAAGTACATAAAATGCTGATTTTCAACACTTTATGTGACCTATGTACCTATATGTTTCGGAAAAATCTATGATTCACTAAACAAATCAGTTACATCTTCACTTTCAGGCGAAACGAATGCAACATGCATCAATTTTTGGTCACTCATCTTATTGCCTAATGCTTTCCAACCTTTCACTTCTGCCAATTCATCCAAATTTGCCACGCCATCCACTTTTTTAGAACCGACTTTCATCGAATATTGAATTTTTTGATTCGGCTCAACAGATGCAAGTAATAATTGTGTTTTTTTATGTTCAGTCACAAAAAGGAATCGTTCATTCGTCTTCAACGTCTCAATTTTAAATCGTTTGACCATCGTGCATTCTTTATTGCCATCAAAATAAACCGCTGCAATAATTCCTTCAATATCCCATTTTCCAATAAAGCATAAAGGATTGATTTCAAAGTACTTATTAATTTCTGGCTCACAAATTTCATACGTTCCATCTTTGTAAATCGCTAAAATTTTATCACCCGTATCGAATTCGCCTAAAAATTGTCCACGTTCATCCGTATTTAATTTTCCACTAATGCTATCCATCCAAATTTTCTTTGCCCCAATTGTTGATTTTCCAGCCTCTTTATGCGTCACGCGGCGTACAGGATATTTCGTAACAATGTTGCCATGTGCCGTCCGACCTTTAATTGCCAATTCTGCAAAATCATAAGTCAGTATTTTTTTAGTCGCAGTGGACGCTTGTGACAAACCAATTTCAACAATTTCAGACTCTGAATTTGGATTTGACGTAAAATAAAGCACTCGTGAATTTGGATTTCCTTGCGTCAAATCATACTCCGTATTTCGCGTGATTGCCGTCACATTAAAACGTTTTGCATGCGTAACGCCCGTCTTTCCATCCATATAGAGCAAATTATAAGTCGTTCGCTCATCGCCTTTCCGCCAAACCGCAACATGTAACAAATCTTTTCCCACAAAAACTTTATCCGCAACTTTAAGAACTTGAAATTTGCCATCCTTCCGAAACACAATTATATCGTCAATATCAGAACAATCGCTAATAAAATCATCTTTTTTCAAGCCCAAACCAATAAACCCTTCTTTAAAATTCGCATACAATTTGGCATTATTTGCAACGACTTCCGCCGCTTGAATATTGTCAAAAACCCGAATTTCTGTTTTGCGCTCGCGCCCTTTGCCATATTTTTTCAACAAACCTTCAAAATATTGAATCGAATAATCATTTAAATTTTCCAAATTAAATTTTACCTGATTGTACTCATGCTCCAATTTTTTAAGGTATTCTTCCACTGAAAACGCATTATATTTGGAAATGCGCTTAATTTTGATTTCCGTTAAACGTGCTACATCATTATCACTGACTGCCCGAAACAGTCGAATGCGTTTATCATTTGAACGCGGCTTTTCCTGTATCGGCACCACATATTTTTTCAATTGCGTGGGAATAATTTCTAATACTTGTTCCCAACTTTCAGCCGTTTCAATTTTATGATAAATCCGATTTTCAATAAAAATCTTTTCCAACGACGCAAAATGCATCAATTCTTCCAACTCGCTGCGTCGAATTTCCAACTCACGGCGCAATAATTCTTTGGTTTGAAACGTGCAACGTGTCAAAATGTCATGTACATCCAAAAAGTGAGGGCGGTCTTGAATGATGATACAGGCATTTGGCGAAATGCTCATTTCGCAATCCGTGAACGCATAAAGCGCGTCCAACGTCACATCAGGCGAAGTGCCAGGCATCAATTCAATCCCAATTTCTACGACTGCCGCCGTATTATCTACGACTTTTTTGATTTTAATTTTGCCTTTATCCGCCGCTTTTAGAATACTTTCAATTAAATCACCTGTCGTCGTTCCGAAAGGTAACTCATTGATTATCAATGATTTTTTATCTTTTGAAATCTCAATTTTCGCCCGAACGCGCACTTTCCCGCCACGCTTTCCTGCATTATAATTCGACACATCTACCATGCCGCCTGTCCGAAAATCGGGCAACAAATTCGGCGATTGCCCGCGCAAAACCGCAATACTACCTTCTATCAACTCCACAAAATTATGCGGCAAAATCTTCGTACTCAACCCAACGGCAATGCCTTCCACCCCGTGCGCAAGCAATAACGGGAATTTTACAGGCAACGCAACAGGTTCTTTTTTGCGCCCGTCGTAAGAAAGCTGCCAATTTGTCGTTTGCCCATTGAAAACCACTTCGAGCGCGAACTTCGTCAGTCGCGCCTCGATGTACCGCGCCGCCGCCGCACTGTCGCCCGTCCGCACATCGCCCCAGTTCCCTTGACAGTCAATCAACAAATCTTTTTGCCCCATATTCACCAACGCGTCCGTGATAGACGCATCACCATGTGGGTGAAATTGCATGGTTTGCCCAATAACATTTGCCACTTTGTGGAATCTACCATCATCCATTTCGCGCAAAGCGTGTAAAATGCGTCTTTGTACGGGTTTCAAACCGTCTTCGACCGCAGGCACAGCGCGTTCCAAAATGACATACGACGCATAATCCAAGAAATAATCTTGGTACATGTGATTGAGCGAGATAATTTTATCTTCGTTTTCTCTAATATTTGGTGCGACCATATTTTGATTTTAGCTTTATTTTCGCGCAAAGGTACATTTTTTTTCAAAAAAATAATAAACTTTTTGTTAAAAATTCATTTTTTTAAAACATAATGTTTTTAAACAAATATAAATAATGAAAACTTTTAAACAGCTTGCGCCCTCTTTACCTATTAGTGGCGCGACTTGATCCACAAATAATCATTAAAAAAAGGTGAAAAAATGATGAAAAAATTTGCGCAACTGAATAGTTGCGCGTATATTTGCAACTGAATAGTTGCGCGTATATTTGCAACCGAATCATTGCTAATCAAAAAAGTTATATTATAATGAGACGAGATATTTTTCAAGCGATTGCTGACCCTACGCGGCGAGCGATATTAAGCCTTATTGCCCTGCAAGCCATGACTCCCAATGCCCTTGCAACCCATTTTGATACCAGCCGACAAGCGGTATCAAAACATATTAAAATTTTAACAGAATGTGAATTGGTGCATCAAGTTCAAAAGGGACGAGAAATTTATTATCAGCTGGAGCCGAGCAAAATGAAGGAAATTGCTGATTTTATTGAGCCATTCCGACAAATGTGGGAACAAAAATTCAATCAACTCGAAATCGTATTAAACAATTTAAAATAATTTAACAATGGAAAGTGCCACTCAAAGTAAAACAACTATCTTGAAAGACTTGATAAACAAGTCAATACATATTTCAAGAATTTTTAATGCGCCTGTACAACAAGTTTGGAGCGCTTACACCGAAAGTGAATTATTAGACCAATGGTGGGCTCCAAAACCGTGGAAAGCGGAAACCAAATCTATGAATTTCACGGTTGGCGGCTTTTGGTTATACGCGATGGTCGGGCCCGATAATACCAAACATTGGGGCAGAATGAATTATCATGCCATTCAACCGTATCAAAAAATGGAAGGTGAAGATGGTTTTTGCGACGAGGACGGCAATTTAAACCATGATTTGCCCTTGACAAAGTGGAATCATATTTTTACGGCAACCGAAAAGGGGACAAAAGTAGAATTTAAACTCCTTTTGGCGACGGAAAAAGAATTGCAAACGCTGGTTGAAATGGGTTTTGAAATGGGTTTGACCGCCGCGATGGATCAATTGGATGAGTTATTAGCATAGATTTTTGATGAAAGTGGCTGTCTTAAAAGCAGAAATCACCCAATAATCGTTTGCGATTTCTGTTTTTAAGACAGCCACTTTGCTCTAATTTCTTACAATAGGTGTTTCCGAAAGTAAAACAATTTTTACGGAAAGATTGCTTAAAATCACAGGCACCATTTTTTCATCCGTCGGACACAAATTAACACTTTTTGTATCAAACAATTGTATCACTTCTTTGGTTACATTTTCGGGTTTGCTCGCATCGAAATTGACCCGCAAGCGCGGCACAAAATTACCCAAATCTGTAATACAAGGATTCTTATCCGACACTGTTTTGCCCAAAGGTGCTGTTGAAAGAATTATCGTATTCGGCAATAATCGTTCTCGATTCAAATCCAATTTTAAATTGCCATAATCCGAATCATCCCCAATTTGCTCTCGACACGCATCAAAAAGCCAAATAAAAGCTTTGCCTTTCGCCATTTTAGCTCGTGGAGCCCAACGCGAGTACATATTTTGAAATAAACTTTTTGTATCAAACGCGTATGTTTTAGGCGCGTCTTTTGGGCAATCCGTCGGCACCAAATAGTTGCTACCGCCCGTATTGAACCCATGCCCCGCGTAATACAACAATGTCAAATCATAATTTTCCGAAGAATCTTGTAAAGAAGCTAACACTGTTTTCAATTTTTGACCGTCCAAATTCTCCTCAAATCGAACTCGAAAACCTGCTTTTTCCAAAAAAAGTTTGACTTCTTTACCATCATTCACCGCATTATTCAACGCGCCCCACTGCGTGTAACTATTGTTACCAATCACCAAAGCATATTTTCGATTGAATTGAAAGGTATCACTCTTGGTATCCACTGTAATATATTGAATTTTCTTAAACTCTTTCTCCTTATTTTTCAATGAAATCTCAAATTTATAGGTCGTATCTTTCGGAAAATCAAAATTTGTCACGTATTGAGCAGGTGGAAGATTTTTATCTACAATTTTATGATCCAACTTCAATTCAAAATCAGTCAGTTTATAAAAAGATTGAATGCGTAATTTGAATTCTAATGATTTTTTATGCCAAATAATCGTATCTTCCCCTTCGCTAATCATCGGATTTACCCAAAATGCTTCCAGCATTTGCCCCAAACGCACCTCAATCGCCTTGATAATCCGCTTTTCACGCGCAGTTAATTCTGATTCTGTTTTAAATTTTTCAAAATTTTGTTTTAAATAATCGTAATATTTAAACGTTTCTTCATTTTGCTTATCGCTGTATAATTCATATAAATAATAAGTTGCGGTAAAACGGCGACGTTCATACGCCCCTTTTTGAGCTATTGTATCACATTCCGCAACGACGTATTTAAAACAATTAATGGCTTCTTTTCTATCATTTTTTTGTGCAAAAGTCTCGCGGCTGCGCCGATACAACACAACACCTTTTCCAAGATTTGCATTGATTTTCAATGCTTTATGCGTTTCATTAGCAAGATTTGAAGTATTTTTAATCAAAAAATCAAAATCGGAAAGCGCATTATCATATTGTTTTTTTTCCGAATAAATCGTGCCTCTATCTAAATAAACTTGCCAAAATTGAGGGTTCAAATTCAAAACCGAATGAAAATCTTGCAATGCTTCCGCGTAATGATTGACTTTATTCGTATCCGCAAGCAAGGTTTCATCCGTATAATATTCGCCGCGTTTGTAGAGCGCGTCAGGATAATTCGGATACAATTTTATTGCTTGATTCCATACATTTACATCCCCTTCTTTTTCCAACAAACCGCGTTGAAAACAACTCATTGAACGAATATTATTTGGCAAATATTTATTATCACTTACTTTTTTGAATAACATCAGAGCTTTTTCAAATTTTCCTTCGTTACGTGCTGCGAGCCCTGCGTAAAAAGCTAATTCAGAATTATCATCACTTAACAAAGAATCTGGCATGCCTGACATTGGAATTGTTGGAACTGCATTTGCCCAAGATTCAGCCCAAATCATTGATTTACAAATATTTACACTTAATGATTTTCGATTACTTTTGACATACGCTTTTTTGAAAGATTCTAAACCAGATTTATACATAAAGTTATCGCGCTCGGTTCGTTGATACGCTGTCAACCTATTATATTCGTATTTTTTGCGCAATGGCTCTAATTCAAATTTGCCATAATAATACATATAATCTGCATTTTGCATATTGTAACCTAAACCATTGTCTAACAATTGTTTAGCGCGCATTGTGTCGCCCGTCGCTAAACGAAAACTTGCCATATCATAATACGCTTCAACAGGCAATTTGCTTGTAAACTGAACAGAATCGAAATGACGACGTGCATTTTTTAAATCTTCCAATTTCCAATAAGCCATACCCGCTTCGTAATACGCAGTTGCGCGCAATGCAGGAGGTGTTTTTTTATTTTCAGTCAAATTTTTAAACGCATCAATTGCTAAGTTTAACTCTTTTTTACCGCCATTGTACGGCGGGAATGTTTTGTTATAAAACAATCTGCCTTCCAATAATGGAAATTCTATCAACTTTTTGCTGATACGCTTTAAAATTTTTTCTGCTTTGTCCAAATCATGCACACCGATATAGGCGCGGGCAAGTGCGTGCTGATACGCATTCAAAGTCGTCGCGTCGGCACTGTCAGCAAGGCGCACCGCATTCATATAATGTCGGGCAGCTTGATTGTAGGATGAATCTTCTACCAAAATGCCTAAATCATAATGACATTTTGCCATCAGCGTTTGTGCCGATGGACTTGGTTTGGGGCACTTATTTAGTTCCCATAATGCGTCATTTAAAATCCTTGCAGGAGAAACATTGGTAGAAATGCCGATTTGCGCTAAAATATTTTGCGCATAGCGTTCCTGAACCGCACATTGATTGGTTGTACACTGATTCAGCAACAGTAAACTCACGGTTGCAAAGCCAAATTTTGAATTTTTTTTCATGCTTTTTCTATTTTTCTATTTTGTATAGGACAAAAATTAAAATTAGATTGATGGATAAACTTTGATAAAAAACAAGAGGAAAAGCAAAAAAGTTGAAAAACAAATTCATGTTAAAACAAATAATAATTTATTTGAAGACAAAACATTCTTTGACAAGGCGCGTGATGCTTGTATTTGTAATGTTTTATAAAAGCATGGATTTGATTTTGGATGCTTTGTGAATGCGCATTGCAGCTTGATGCCGCTTTTGCGCTGCTTGGAGGGCAATTGATTATTTTTAGTGTCACATGGGAAAACCACGCTTCAAGCGTTTCCGTTTGGTTTTTCACGACCTGATGTTATCTTCATTAACCCAATCTAATTTTTATCATTCCTAAAATAGCATTGATTTAGGACAAAGATACACTTTTTTTTACAAAACCCATTCAAAAACGAAATTTTAAAGTAGTTTTGCGCGGTCAAATCATACAAAATTATGACCAATAATATCAAACTTTTTACGGGAACCAATTCCCGTGTTTTAGCCGAGCATATCGCCGAAGAATATGACCAAAAACTCGGCGACTTAACCGTTGCAAAATTCAGCGATGGCGAAATTCAACCCATCATCAATGAATCGGTGCGCGGTGATATGTTGTTTTTCATTCAATCAACCTTTGCGCCGTCGGACAATCTGATGGAACTTTTGATGATGATTGATGCTGCAAAACGCGCTTCGGCGGGTTATATCACAGCCGTCATTCCGTTTTTTGGCTACGCTCGCCAAGACCGTAAAGACAAACCGCGTGTTCCAATCGCAGCTAAATTAATCGCTAATTTGTTGCAAGCAGCAGGCGCGAATCGCATTATGACGATGGATTTGCACGCTGACCAAATTCAAGGTTTTTTTGATATTCCTGTGGATCACCTCAAAAGTGAACCTATTTTCATACAATATTTGGAGCATTCCAATATTGACAATCTTTTATTTGCCTCTCCTGATGTCGGCGGCGTAAAACGCGCTCGTAATTTTTCGCGGATTTTAGGCAAAGATTTCGTTACCTGCTCCAAATATCGTAAAAAAGCGAATGAAATTGCAGAAATGAATGTGATTGGCGATGTGGAAGGTTTCAATGTCGTGTTAGTGGATGATATGGTGGACACCGCAGGAACGCTTTGCAAAGCAGCCGAAGTCATCATGGCGAAAGGCGCGAAAAGTGTGCGAGCCATGTGTACGCACGCTGTTTTGAGTGGCAAAGCGTATGAAAATATTGAAAAATCGCAATTAACAGAACTGGTTGTATGCGATACGATTCCATTGAAAGAACACACTTCTAAAATTAAAGTGGTTTCGACAGCGAAATTGTTTGCGCGGGCGTTGCGCAATACGCATGAACATCGCTCGATTTCGGCAATGTTTGGCGGCGAATAATCGTTTTTTTTAGAATAAAATTAATAAAAATGACAATATGAACATATATTGTATTGTCATTTTTATAATTTTTATTTTGAAAAACTACAAACATTCAAAAACTTTGTCTTATATTGTCCCGCAATTAGATTGTTCATACAATTTTTTCAATTCTAAAACCATAATTAAATAGATGAACTCAACTAACACTGTTGCGGATGTGAACGCGACTGTTGTTCCACCGAAAGAATCACATGCGCGGAGTCTTGCAAAAGGCGTTTCATGGCGCATCATTGGCACGTTAGATACCATGATTTGGGCTTGGTTTTTCACTGGAAATCTGGTCATGGCAGCAAAAATCGGTGCATTTGAAATTGGTTCCAAAGTCATTTTGTACTATTTCCATGAACGCATTTGGCAATCAATCCCATTTGGTTTCAGAGAACGATGGCTGAAACGCTTCAAGCCTGCTGCAAAAATAGCGTAGGATTTTGGAGTGTGGATTTCAGAATGTTGTGATACGAGTAAGTTATTAAAGTTAAAGCATTGGCAACAGCAACAGCGAATGGAAGGTTTCAAACCTTCCATTCGCTATATACCGTTGAAAATCAATTGTTTAGCGTTGATATTTTTGAAACAATGCTTTAAATTCAATGACTGAATCGTATCACAACAGTCCGAAATCCGCAATCGCTCTTATTCCCATTCGATCGTTGCAGGCGGTTTCGTGCTAATATCATATACGACTCGATTCACACCGCGCACTTGATTGATAATATCGGTCGAAACTTCCGCCAAAAATTCATACGGTAAACGACTCCATTCTGCTGTCATGCCATCCGTACTCGTGACGGCGCGTAACGCAATCGTGCGTTCATATGTGCGCTCGTCACCCATGACTCCGACCGATTGCACAGGCAAAAGCATCGTTCCTGCTTGCCAAACTTGGTCATAAAGTCCGTGCGATTTCAGTTTTGAGATGAAAATAGCGTCTGCATTTTGTAAAATCGCTACTTTTTCAGGCGTAATGTCGCCCAAAATGCGGATTCCTAAACCTGGCCCTGGAAACGGATGCCGATATAAAATATTTTCGGGCAATGCCAACGCTTTGCCAACCCTGCGCACCTCGTCTTTAAACAACATTCGCAAGGGTTCAATGATTTTAAGGTTCAATTTTTCGGGCAAACCACCTACATTATGGTGTGATTTAATCGTCACCGACGGGCCATGTACCGAAATGGACTCAATCACATCGGGATAAATCGTCCCTTGTCCCAACCATTTAATACCTTCTAATTTTTTCGCTTCCGCCTCAAAAACTTCGATGAAAACGCGCCCAATCGCTTTTCGTTTTTTTTCGGGGTCGGTAATGCCGCTTAATGCTTCATAGAAATTATCTTTTGCATTAATACCGATTACGTTCAAACCCAACCCTTTATAAGAAGTTAAGACTTCTTCAAATTCCCCTTTGCGTAATAAACCGTTGTCAATAAACACGCAATGCAATTGTTTCCCAACCGCCCGATGCAGCAACAACGCCGCAACACTCGAATCTACGCCGCCCGAAAGTCCTAACAAGACATTTTCATCACCAATTTGGGCGCACAACGCATCAATAGATTGTTCCGCAAACGCCGCAGGAGTCCAATCACCTTTGCAACCTGCAATATTTTTAACAAAATTGCCTAAAATCGTCGCGCCATCCAAACTATGTGTTACTTCGGGATGGAATTGCAGACAATATAAGGGTGTCTCGCCGCGTTGCGCCGTTTTTTTGTAAGCGGCGACAGGAATGCTATCCGTATCTGCCAAAAGTTCAAAACCAGTCGGCAATGTTTTAACGGAATCGCCATGCGACATCCACACTTGCGAACCTTTTTTAATGCCTTTGAACAATGGGTCACGACGGAAGATATTAGCAATTTTTGCTTTACCATATTCGCGCTTATCGGACTGCTCCACAACGCCACCATAATATTGTGCAACATATTGTGCGCCGTAACAAATGCCCAAAATCGGTTTTTTACCCACAATTTGAGACAAATCTGTTTGTAAAGCATTCGCGTCGCGCACCGAAAACGGGCTGCCCGATAAAATAATGCCTTTAATCGAATCGTCCAAAACAGGTATTTTGTTATACGGGACGATTTGGGAATAGACATTCAATTCCCGAATGCGGCGGGCAATCAATTGTGTGTATTGCGAGCCGAAGTCTAATATTAAGATTGTTTCCATGATGGGCGCAAAAGTAATAGAATTTTGCACCACGACCGTAGTTTTGTGGTGAAAAATTCCATCAATGGGCATAGAAATCAATCATAATGCCCTTTCATACTAATAATTTTTATAATATCATCTTCTAATTTGTAAATCAAGCGATGATGAGTGTATCTAATTCACTTCCTGTTAGAAAAACGGTATTTTCGCCGCGTTCCAATTCTTGAGCAGCGAGTTCAATTCGTTTACGATTGGCATCCACAGATTCTTTGGCTTTGACGCGAATAAATATTTCAAAATTTTGCGCATTGCCTTGAAATAAACTTTTAATTTTTTCAAACAAATCTGGATTCAACTCCGTACCCGAAATCGTAAAGGTGGCTTGTGTCATAATTCCAATTTTTTTTGATACAGAAATCAAAATTTTCATTACAAAGGTAATCTTTAAATGCTATCTTTGCTATTCAAAATAAAAAAAATAATTTAAATTTAGACACAAATTTTAAGTTTTTACGATTTGTCAATTACAAAAACAAACAAATTGTTTTATAACAGCAATGCAAAGCAGTTTTCCGAATTTGGAACGGAGCCGCAAAATTGAAACTTGGTTTGAAATGAATTTTGGCGATTGGCGGAAAGAATTATTGCGTCAAAAAATCACGATTTCAATACGGGATTTGTTAGATTATCAAGATTTATTTGAATCATAACAACAAATGATTCAAAACTTGCAAAATAATATCGTTGCAACAAATCGGCAACTTGATAAAATGGTTTACGCCTTGTATGAATTGACGCAGGAGGAAATACAAATTATTGAAAATCAATAAATTTTAGCCCCGAATTGCACGAAATTTGCACGAATCGTTGTACCCATTTCGTGCAAATTTGTGCAATTCGGGGCTAAATTCAAGAATACAAAATTTAATTTCGTTTAAACTTATAAGTATCCGTTCTTGTTGGGCGTTTGTCGTGGTAATCGCTCACTAATTTGACTGTTAAGTACGTATCCGTACAATCCAAGTCAATATATAGATAGCGTTTCGCCGCCACATCATTATAAGTTGACATATATTCGTAAGGATAAAACGATGGCATCGCAATCGCTACCGCCTTGCCCCAATCGCAATCCGTTGGACTACACTTTCCATACGCATGAATCGTTGGCGTTCCAACCGTTTCAGCAATGATTTTGGTGATACCTGCCGTATTTCCGTCTATATTTTTCCAAGTACCGCCGAATTTCGTACAAGTTTTTTTCGCCCGAACCCATGAAGCGCGACGACCAACATTATCACTATTATATTTTATCCACATATAACCATCGTCACCCCAATCCGCACCCCAAGAATTTTTCAATAACCAAGCTCCTTTCGTATCGTCCCAACCCATTAAAACAATCGCATGATTTGTAACTGGATTGTTAGGCGTACTCGCCGCGCCAAAATAAACGCCACTTGCATAATGTTTGAACGAAGTCGTCACATTCACGCTCGCGCTAACCGCACCATATTGACAAATCGCTTTTTTGATGTCTGCAACCGATGCAATTTTATTAATGTCACCCGAAGGATCTATCACGCCCCAATCTACGGCGGCATAATCGGTCGCAGGCGTACCTGCACACGCCGTATTTGCAGGCATATACGGGACTTGCGCTTCTGTACGCAACGTTTTATGGTCGTCGGTCATCCAATCAAACACTTTGTAGGCAAATCCGCCGCCACAACTACCGCCGCCAGAACAAGTCAAGGCTTCTTGCTCCGACAAATTCAA
>JBEEMZ010000097.1:0-17110 GCA_041192405.1 Bacteroidota bacterium
TTAAAAAAATAAAGAATAGGAACCTTTTCAATTTTGGAAGGCGGATTGTGGATTGTGGATTGCGGATTGTAGATTTTGTAATTTATTGATTTTCAATAAAATCCGAAATCCACAATCCGAAATCCACAATCGAATTAATAATTAGCCATCACATGAGCTTGTGAATAATTGCCATTTGAATTTTGAACATTAATTTTATACAAATACATGCCTTTTTGTTCTGTGCTGAAAACGACTTGATGTTCGCCCGCCTCCATATCGCGGTCGGTCAAAACCACGATTTGTCTGCCCGACAAGTCAAAAACAGTCACATTCACATGACTTGATTGTTGGAGTGAAAAAGGAATCGTCGTTTTCAAGTCAAATGGATTTGGATAATTCTGACTCAATGTAAAACCATTGTTAACCACTCCAAAGACTTCTTTCGTCGGCGTAATGGACGTGCCCGCCCCGTAATCCCGCGTATGATCCCGATAAATCGCGTGATAATGAATCCCAGAAAACACAACGCCCGATTGACAAACCAATTCGATCCAAACACTCGGACCGTCAATCCGAACATAATCGGCATTATTTGCCAACGTCGCATTGCCAGAATAGGCGATATAAGTTTCATCTAACTCATTGGAATACAACGTTGTAGAAGCGGAACCTGCTTCGTCAGGAGCATCATTCAACCACGGTTTCATCGCTGCTATCACGAATGCTTTTTGGGCGGCGGAAAGCGTACTACATTTTAAACCTAATTTGGTCGCAGGAAATTGTCCATCTTTGTTCGGTCCCAATAACACATCACTAAACGTCGTTCCTAATTTGGCAGTCGTCAATTGCGCCGCACTCAAACTGCTTAACATTGCCAACATTGCGGCTTGCTCGGATTGCAACGGCGTGTAAGTCGTGCCACTTGACGTGAAACTCAACGGCTCAACGCCTTGATGCGACGGCGTGACGCTCACGACACGACCTGCATCAAAAGTAATATTTTGGGCATAATGGTGTCCGCCAAATTGCAACATCCATTTGCCCGACGTACTCGGCGTACCCAAAAACGCAATAATATACGTGCCTTCCGAATACCCCGCTTGCTGTGTGCCGAGATAGGTGTCTGCCCAACGAATTTGTTGGTACTCTCCGAAACCATCATTGGCAGTAGTGCCTGCGGCGGCTTGTATGACGGCGAGTGCTGCCGCCAATTGTGTCGCGGATAAAGTATTGTATTTCAATCCATTACGCGCAGCACCTGGCAAGTTTGACCATTTAATCGCATTCGCCATGGTGAATGCGATTTCGACGCTTGCCAATTGCGTACTGGATAAAGTCGCTTTAAACGCATCCGCCAAACAAACCACTTTGGCAACTCCTGTCAAATTTTCGCAAGCAGCAGGCGGCATCGGTAGGGCTTCAACTCCTTGCGCACTGCTTTTAAGCGCGGTCGGTTGGTACGAACCCCATAAACTGAACAATAATGTGCCTGTCAAAACAGTAGTAACTAATTTCATAATAGATGATTTTATAGTTAAAAAAAATAATGTTTTGGACTTGCACGTTGAACACGATTATAGGGTTGCTTCATTTGAACTTGTGAACTCACATTAAGCATTTCTCAACTTCAAAAGTGCCACATTTTCAACATGATGCGTGTGTGGAAACATATCCACAGGACGCACTTTCACCACATCATATTTGTCATACAACATGGCAATATCTCGCGCTTGCGTCGCAGGATTGCAACTCACATACACTAAACGCGGTGCTTCCAATTGTAACAACATATTTACAACCGTTTGATGCATGCCCGCACGCGGTGGGTCTGTGATTAACACATCTGGTTTACCATGTTTTTTGGCAAAACTGGTGGTCAAAATATTTTTAACGTCGCCTGTGTAAAATATTGTATTGAAAATATTGTTTCTTGCCGCATTTTCTACGGCATCTTCAATCGCAGGTGCAACTTCCTCAATACCAACAACTTGTTTTACCTTATTGGCAATATACAGCGCGATACTACCGATACCTGTGTAAAGGTCATATACGTTTTCTGAACCATCGAATTCACAAAAATCTACGACCGTATCAAAAAGGCGTTCGGCTTGTTTGGTATTGGTTTGGAAAAACGATTTCGGACCAATTTTGAAATTAACAGCACCTAAATTTTCTTCAATATAACCTTTGCCATGATAAACAATCATCGGCAAATCCAAAACAAAATCATTTAATTTAGAATTAATGCAATAAATTAAGGTCGTTACTTGTGGGAATTCTGCCATAATTTTGGGTAAAAGGATTCCAATTTGTTCTTTATCGTCGTAAAAAAAACTGATAATTAACATAATTTCGCCTTTTGTAGTCAATTTAATCATAATATGACGCATGAAACCTTTTAATTCTTTCATGTCATAAAACGTCAAACCTTGCTCCAATGCCAATTTTTTAACACCATTTCGGATTAAATTCGATGGATCCTCTTGCAGATAGCATTTTTTAACATCTAAAATTTTGTCAAATGCACCAGGGCGATGAAATCCTAATACATCTTCATAATTACTCACCCCTTTGTAAATCTCATCCGCCGTTAACCAACGCTTATTAGAAAAAGTATATTCGACTTTATTGCGATAGTACGTATTGTTCAAACAAGGCAGAATGGGTTCAAAGGTTTCCACAGGCACTTTTGCTAAGTGTTTAAATGCGTTTTCCACTTGGACTTGTTTGTGAAACAATTGTGATTCATACGTAATATGTTGCCATTTGCAGCCGCCGCAAAGGTCGAAATGAGCACAAAAAGGTTCGGTTCTATCTGCTGACAACGAATGAAATTTGGTTGGAATGCCTTCCAAGAACCCATTTTTTTGGCGATAGATGCGCACATCCACCACATCGCCTGGTGCTGCATTCTCTACGAATACGACTTGCCCTTCTGCGTCGCGTCCTACCGATTTGCCTTTATCCGCAATTCCTGTGATTTTGACGTTTTCTACAATTCTATCTTTTTTGTCTTTGGATTTTTTTCTTGCCACGTTTTTTCGATTGTAATGATTTTTTAAAATATGGCAAAAATACATTTTTTTAAACACATAGGGATATAGAAAACATAGTTTTTTTTAAACACAGATGGACATAAGAAACATAGATGATTGATTTTCAACCTTCTATGTTTCTTATGTCCATCTGTGTTCAAAAAAACGATGTGATAGATGTCTCTATGTGTTCAAAAACAACTTATTGTTGTGTTTTTCCGTACATGCGGCGATTGGTGAAATAGCCAAAAACCCATTGTTCTTTATCCGAAATCTTATATGAATAGTCTTCCAACTCCATCGAAGTACCATTCACCATGATTTTGCGGCGCATCGGCATCGGCGATTGCGTCCGAATGCGGAAACGCATACCCGATTCGACCCGCGCTACTTCTTTGGCTTTGGCATGATAACCATTCCGAACCCGCGTTGTCCCTAACGAATCGCTCGGAATATCAATCACCAAATAACCTGGTTCAATCATCGTGCGCGAATGCACTTGGGTTTTCGCAGCCATCGTATCCACTATGGAAACAGGTTTTGCCAATGGATCCACTGCATGCTCCACAACAGGTTGATTTTCAAGGACTTTTGGCATTTCGGTCACTTGTTTTTCCAATGCGTCGGTGATACTTAACGCTCTTGCTTGAATCGTTTTACCGATTTCAGGGAATGATTTTTGCACAGAAGGCGGTGTCAACCATTTAATACCAAGAATAACCGTCAACGCAATAATCGGTAATAATAGGAGTAGCCAACGATAACTTGGTTCAGAATTAGCTTGCGGAGTCAACGATTTATGGAAAATATCGGCTCGAACACTGGTGCTGTCTATTTCGGAAGACGGCATCGCTATTAAAATCTGTAATTCTCTCACTTTTTGTTGGAGAGTGTTAGATTCCTGACGTAATTTTTCGTTAGTTGTTTGTAAAAACTCTACATTTTTCGTCAAATTCGCTTGGTGCGTGTAAGCGTTGCTTAATTGCTTACGTAATGTTTCACTTTGCGTTTGATACTGCTCTAATTGCTGCATCAATAAATCGGTTGCAAATAAACCTTCACCTTCACGCATATAGGATGACTCATTTTTCATTCAATAAAAGTTTTAGTATAATAAGCATCGTAAATTTTGGATATGTTATGTTCCTGTTAGAAAACAAACGCGGTGCAAATTTATACTTTTTTTTTCTGAAAAAAAAATACCTTGTTTTCGGGATACTTTTTGCAATTTTTTTTTGAATGAGTTGCATTTACAATTAAAAAAAAGTTACTTTTGCCCAATTTTTTCTGTTTTAGGCGTAAAATTTGTTTTTTTATTGCTAAAATGCGTTTTTTAAGGCGCAAAACCGCTTTGAAATAACTTTAACATTCGTTTACAAATCATTAACATTATTTTGAGCAATTGGGAAATAATTTAAACGATTTGTTTTTATTTTGAATAATAATTCTAAATCAGAATATTATTCTAAAAATTGCCTATTTTAAAAATAAAAAAAATATCATTTTTTTTGAATTTTTTTTAATTGTATGTGTTAAAATATTTTTTATACCCTTAAAATGGTATAAAAATAGATTATTATAACCTAAATTGCAAACACATATGGAGCTATGAGACATCATATAGGCATTCATTCGAAATGCAGTTTTTTAATAAATGTCCCTATGTTCCCTATCTTCCTATGGGTTTGCAAGTTTGCAAAATCATTATTTATCATGTTAAGCGAACAAGAAATCGTGCGCCGTGAGGCGTTGCAAAAAATTCGGGCATTGGGCATAGACCCGTATCCCGCCGAAAAATTTGAAGTCACGGCTTATGCCGCCGATATAAAGAAGCATTACAGCGAAACGGTCGCTGAAGACGGTACGAAACAGCGTTTAAATTATCAAAATGTTGCGCTTGCGGGTCGTTTAATGGCGAGTCGGGAAGCGGGCAAAGCGGCTTTTGGCAATATTCAGGACTCCACGGGACGGATTCAAATCTATGTTCGGCGCGATGAAATTTGTCCTGGTTTGGATAAATCTTTATTTAAAGAGTTGTTTTTGAAGCTATTAGATATAGGTGATTTCATTGGTGTGAAAGGTTATGTGTTCATCACGCAAAAGGGCGAAATCTCCGTACATGTCACTGAATTCAAATTATTGAGTAAATCGTTGCGCCCGTTGCCGATTGTGAAAACAGATGCACAAGGCAAAATTTATGATGCCTTTACAGACCCCGAATTGCGGTATCGGCAACGATATGTGGATTTGACGGTGAATCCTGCGGTGCGGGAAGTGTTTGTAAAGCGGACGAAATTGGTACAGGCGATGCGTCAATATTTTGTGGAACAAGGTTGGTTGGAAGTCGAAACGCCGATTTTGCAACCGATTCATGGCGGCGCGGCGGCGCGACCGTTCAAAACGCATCATAATACGTTGGATACACCTTTATATATGCGGATTGCGAATGAGTTGTATCTGAAAAGATTGATTGTGGGCGGTTTTGATGGCGTTTTTGAATTTGGAAAAATGTTCCGAAATGAGGGTATGGATCGAACGCATAATCCTGAATTCACGGCGATGGAGATTTATGTGGCGTATAAAGATTATATTTGGATGATGGAAATGGTGGAAACGTGTTTGGAACGCGTTGCAATCGCGGTGAATGGCACGACACAAGCGACCGTCGGCGACCGAACGATTGAGTTTAAAGCACCCTATATCCGATTGAGTATGACCGATGCGATTTTGAAATATACGGGCATTAACATTGACCACTTAGATGAAGCGGGTTTGCGCGATGTATGTAAAAAATTGCATATAGAAACGAATGCTTCGATGGGCAAAGGCAAATTAATTGATGCGATTTTTGGGGATAAAGTGGAAGCGCATTTGATTCAACCGACCTATATTACGGATTATCCTATTGAGATGAGTCCATTGGCGAAAAAACATCGTTCAAAACCAGGTTTTGTGGAACGATTTGAATTGTTTGTGAATGGGAAAGAGATTGCAAATGCGTATTCGGAGTTGAATGACCCGATTGACCAACGCGAACGCTTTGAAGAACAAGTGCGATTAGCAGGTCGAGGCGATGATGAAGCGATGCCATTGGATGAAGATTTTTTACGCGCTTTGGAATATGGGATGCCGCCGACTTCGGGTTTGGGGATTGGGATTGACCGTTTGACGATGTTTTTGACAAATAATGCTTCGATTCAAGAAGTGTTGTTTTTCCCGCAGATGAAGCCTGAAAAACAATAATGAACAGTCACGACCTGTCCCTACGATTTATTTTTTTGGAATTCATTGATTATCAATAATTTATAAAAAAAGGTCGTTGCAACGCAGCAATTTCCGCTTTGGAAAATCCTTCCAATCATACACATCCGATTTCAACCATTTCCAAAGCGAAAATTGCTGGTTGCACCGTTGCCGACCTCATAAACTTACCGCAATAGCGTCAATGTGCCAACCGTCGAATGATTGCCATTCACGTCCGTCATGCCAACCCAAATCGTCCCATCTTCAAACGTCGCTTGGATTTTCCATACATATACGTCTTGCGGCAACGGCGTACCATTGCGCGTGCCGTCCCAACCTTCCACAGGTTGCCCATTTATCAATTGGTCGCTTTCCCAAATCAAATCGCCATAAGCCGAGAAAACGGCTGCTCGATACGTTTTCAACATGGAGCCTTTCGGCAAAAATCGCCGTATCCCTTCCGAACCACTCTCGGGTGAAAAGACGTTTGGCACGTACAAACCTGAGAAAAATTGTGGATTCACGGGTTTTTGAATCGTATCTTTACATCCATTTGCCGCCGTTGCGAAAAGCGTCACTTGATGCAATCGCGCTTGATTGTAACGGTGTATCGGACTCGTCTGCGAAACCGTACCACTGCCATCTCCAAAATCCCATACGTAACTTTGGGCAAATTGAGATTGATTCACAAATAACATTACACCCGTCGGACGCGGTATCAATGAATCCCGAACGATGAAATCGGCTATCGGATTTTGCAAAACAGTCACGGTATTGTTCAATTGCAAACTATCATAACACGCGCCATTGGAAACAATCAATTTCGGCGTATATAAGCCATGATTCACATATAAGTGACTGGGATTCAATAAAGTGTCGGTTGAACCGTCCCCAAATACCCAATAGCGCCGACCTGTCGCACCGATGGAACGGTCTGTAAAACGCACTTGCAAAGGCTCGCAACCGCGTTGTGGCGTAAGCGTAAAGGCTGCCGTCGGTTGTCGCGTCGGATGCACCGAACCGTAAAACGTGTCTTTACAGAAAAACGCATTGGTCGCTATCAACCGAATTGGAATCACTCCTTCCGTTCCAAAACTCGCGGTCGGATGTTGTGCGGTCGAAATCCCATTCGCCCCAAAAAGCCAATCGTAACCCACTGCACCAATACTTTGATTGGTGAATTGTGCCAACATCGGCAACCCACATGGATTTGTCGGCTGCACCGTGAAACGCGCCGTCGGCAATGGATTCACTACATTTGGCAATTGAATACTGTCTTTACACGCGCCATTTGAAACAATTAGTTTCGTCATATACGTACCCGCAACCGTGTACACCCGATTCGGATTCGGTATCGTATCCCGCAAACTGTCTTGATAAATCCACGTGAGCCGTCCTGTTGCGTTCAAGGAAAGATTTTGATATTGTACTCGCGTCGGTACACAAGCCGTTTGCGGCGTGACGCTGAAATTCGCAGTCGGTTTTGGGGCGGGTTGAACCGTTCCAAACGTCGTATCTTTACACAAAAAGTTTGAAATCGCTATCAATCGCACTGAAATCGTGCCTGCTGTACCATAACTTGTACTGGGATGCGTCGCGGTGGATGTCAAACCGTTCCCTAATTGCCATTCATAACCTGTCGCGCCCATGCTCTGATTGTTAAATTGCACTTGCATTGGCAATCCACAGGTATTGGCAGGTTGCGCCGTGAAATGGGCATCGGGTATCGGATGCACCATAATTTGACTCCAAAGCGTATCATCTTTACAACCGAAGGCATCCGTTACACGCAAGCGAACTGAATAATTGCCCGTCGAATCAAAACGATGCGTCGGATTTAAACTATTGGCACTATTCCTATCGCCAAAATCCCAAGATGCATACGGCGGAATACCCGTTCCAGCTGCTTGTGTGGAGCGATTTCCAAAATTTACCGTCAAGGGCGGGCATCCATCCATTCGATCCACACTCAAATCTGCTTTCGGCAACGCCCGAATCGTCACCGTTGATGTCCGAACCACAGGACAATTCCCATTCAACGTATTCCCGAACATTGTCAACGTATAAGTTCCTGGTTGTTGATACACATGTCGCGCATTCAACTGTCGAGACGAATCGCCATCCCCAAACCGCCATAATCTGAAAAAGAAGTTTTGCGAAGTAGATTGTAACGTAATCGTATCCCACATACAAACCGCAGGTAAATGCGAAATCGAAATTTGCGCAGGCGGCAATACTTGAATAATCCGAAACGTACTGTCGTAACCACAATTATTCGCGCTCCGCGCAAAAAGCATCACTTTGTAAAAACCTTGTGTATTATAGGTGTTGGTGAATAAAACTTGTTCATACGATTCCAACGTATCGGTGATGTTCACCGTCCCTAAACTGTCTTTCGGCGCGCGCCACCAAACTCGTGAACCGGGCGTTGAATAGTTGGAACAACGCACCGTGAATGGCGCACAACCAACCAACGTATCTATCGTAAAATCGGCATTCACGCCTGGTGGCAAAACACTGACGGTATCTTGTGTGGTGCTCGTGCCACAAGCGTTTTCAACGCGCAATGTCACCGTGAAAGTGCGTCTTGCGGCGGCGGTGCCTGTATCGGTGTGAAAAAATTGTCGTTGTATGGCGGAGTCTTGCGAAGTGTTGCCATTGCCGAAATTCCAATAAAAACGCGTCGGATACCCTGGACTCGCATTGTAAAATTGCACTTCCAAGGGACTGCATGAACCCAACGGTTGTAATCCAAATCGAGCCGTTGGCGTAGGGCGGATGTGAATCGTATCCGTTGCCGTGTGCGAACCGCAAAGATTGGAAACCGTCAACCGAACGGTATCAATTTTATCGCCATTCGCTTGTCTGAAAAGGATGGAATCCAATACATTCCGCGTCGTATCCCGACGACCTGTACCAAAATCCCAAATAAACTGATAAAGCGTATCGCGCCCTGCAAGCGTTCTACTTTGATTGGTAAAAAGCACGGGCAACAACGGGCCACAACCTATATGAAGGCTCGGCGTAAAGGCTGCAATCCCTGGTTCGACCACATCTACAACGCGTTTCAAAGAATCTACGCAATTATTGAAGGTTTTGACATACAATTTGATGGTATCTAAACCAACGGTTCGATACGTATTGGTTGCCGTCGCTAAAGCGGAACGACTTGAATCATGTCTGAATTGCCATAAAATGGAATCCATCCCTGTACTTCGGTTCACGAAATTAACAGGCGCACCCACACATTGAAGCGGCAAAGAGTCAAACGCCGCTTTTGGCGCGGGATAAACCGTAATGCGCCGCGTTTTGAAATTCACACAACGATTTTGCGCATTTTTAATGGTGTACGCTACATGATGCGTACCTACTGCAACCAATTTCGGATTAAACAAACCATTAATACTATCTATAATCCCCAATCCTGACCAAATCCCGTTCGCAGGCGTTTGTCCGCGCAAAAAAATGGGTGCTGCATTGTTACAAACAAACGTATCGCTCCCCATGTTAATCACCACGCCACTAACCGTTACATCGGTTGTACTGGTATTCAAACATTGTCCCGCACCGTAATGGTACTGTAACGAATTGATGCCCAATGCCGCCGTTTTCGGATTGAACAAGCCCGCTTGCGTTACACTCGCCCCTGACCACACGCCACCTGTCGGATTGACTTGCAATTGAATCGTTGTATCCGTGTTACAAACCAATGGAATGGGCGTAATGGTTATCGGCGCAGGATTCCGAATCGTAAATTGAACGGTATCTATGCTAAAACCACATTTATTTTCAGAACGGTTGATAATCGAATAAGTCCCCGATTGCGTGTAATTCACAGGCGGCGGCAAACGCAAATTGGAATTCGGGTTGGGCATATTGGTAAAAGTCCATGTATAAGTGGTTGGCGTACCGCCGCTATACTGCACCAGTGCCGCAGGATTCACTGTCAGTTGACCACAAGTATCGGGCACATTCGCTAATTGAACCATAGGCGGAATCGTAACCGTTACGGTTTTATTCCAATTCGCCGTGCTACAACCATCCGCTTGCAACGCGATTTGATACGTTCCCGCCGCATTGTAACTCAAAACAGGATTTGCACTATTGGCATTGGTACCGTTTACAAACGTCGCGCCAACGGCTGTCCAACGAAACGCCGTTACCGAAATGGAACTATCACTCCGTAATGCCAATTGCACAGGATTACAATAATTGGTATCCGTTGCCGTAATCGCAATAATCGGTTGCGGTCCTCCTTTTAAATCAAATACAATTTGGTCTGTTACCGTACCGCATACATTCGACGCAGTAATGGAAATCGTATCTAAACCGACTCGATTAAAAATCAATGCGTTAGGAGCGCGCACGGTATCTGAATTTCGGTTAGCACCTTTGTACGTCCATACGTAACGCGTCGGCGTACCGCCCGTGTAACTCACCAAAGTACTTGGCAAAACGGTTTGCGGGGCGCATTGCGTCGGAATCGTGGTCAAACGAACCAAAGGAGCCGTTTTCAGAACCAACGTCGTATCCCACTGCGCATTGCGACAACCCGTAACTAACAAACGCACTTGATACGAACCTTGATTGGGAAAACGCAAAATCGCATTTTGCGTATTGACGTTCGTACCCGCTTCAAAAGTGTAGTCAATACCACCCGTTCCATTCAAAACCGACCATTGATAACTGGCTGCATTTTGCGTATTGCTTTGTAAATCAATGTTTAATGGAACACAACCATTCGGATTGCCCGCCGTTACCACCGTCCCAATCACAGGCGCGGGCGTAACCACAAAATCTGAAGTATCTGCCGAAGTACCACATTCATTCGTCGTGCGAACCATCACATTATAACTGCCAGCACTAAATGTTAAATTCGGTGGATTCTGCAAAGTCGAGGTAGAATCTGGATTCCGACCCTTGAAATCCCAACGATAAGCCGTCGGCGTGCCACCCGAATAGTGCACAATGTTTTGAAAATTAACACTTTGCGTTTGGCAAGCATTCGCAATTGGGTCTAACAAAACAACTGGTTTGGCTTTCACGCGAATCGTCCGCGTCCACGAATCGGTCACACAACCCACTCCGTCCAGCGTAATCGTGTAACTGCCTTCATCCAAAAATTCTATCACAGGATTTGGACTTGTAGCCGTCGTCCCACTCAAAAAACGCCAACGACCCGCCCCATTCACCCGCCATTGATGCGAATACACATATTTTAAATCGTTATTCAAAGTAATCGTCGCAGGGGCGCAATAAACGGGCAAATCAGGCAACAGCGTTGCCGAAACTTCGGGTAAGGAATCCACTCTAAACACAATCGTATCGCGCCCCGTACCACAAATATTTGTAGCGGACACATTCATACCATATTGTCCGGGCGCGCTGAAGGTGACAGGCGCGGGACTTCGGGTATTATCACCACTCCGACTGCCCCCCGTATAATTCCATTGATAACTCACAGGTGTCCCATTGGAATAGTGAACAATCGCACCAGGATTCACCGTATAAGGCAAACAAGCATTTGGAATCGAATCCAAATCTACCGAAGGCGGCGCAATCAGCGTGATAGTCGTATCTTTCACAATATCTAAACAACCTTTCAAAGTGCCTCGAATCAAGTAATTGCCCGCACTCGTCAATTGCAAAATCGGATGCGCACTATTGCGATTCGTACCCCCTTGATACGTGAAATTGCCTGCTGAAATCACTTGCCAATCGTATGTACTCACATTGGTAGTGGTGGTTTGGAGTTGCACTGTTGACGGCATGCAATTATTAGGCGGATTCACCGTGCTTGTAAATGTACCCGTTGGCGGCGGCGTGACCCGAAAATAGGTAGCCGCCGTGTCACTACCGCATACATTTGTCGCAATCACCGCTATCGTATCAATTCGATTGGCAGCATTATAAACCATATCAGGTGGGTATTTCACCGATGAAGTAGCGGGCACCATATTCGTAAAAGTCCAGGCGTAAGTTGCTGTCGCGCCGCCTGTGTAACTCACCATTTGCCCTGGACGCACGGTTAAAGTATTGCAACCGTCTGGAATAGTCAATAAATTCACAATGGGAATGGCACGCACGCGCACGAATGTATCCCAAGTCACCACACTACAATATTGACTTGTGGTAGTTAATCGTAATCTATAAATGCCTGTATCCCGCATAGTTAGCGTTGGAGACTGACTTGTTGAAGTGGAACCCGTATTGAAACTCCAATTACTCGGACCTGAAACCATCGTCCAAGTATAACCATTTCCATTTTGGGATTGATTGCTAAACGTCGTCACCAAAGGCGCACAACCATTCGCACTACTTGACGAACCTGTAACAACCGATGCTGTCGGCAACGAATGTACCGTCACGCTGCGAGAGGCGGTAGAAAAGGTGCTCCCATCACAGAGATTGCGCACCATGAGCGTCACCGTATAAGTACCTGGATTTGACCAAGTATGATTGGGATTATAATTCGTACTATCCGACGTGCCATCGCCAAAAGTCCATAAATAATTGGAGAGGTTGGCACTACACGTTGTGGCATTCGTAAAACCAGTGGCTTGTCCGATACAAGTATTGTAATTGCCCGAACTTGATGTAAAACCACTTTTCGCTTTGCGTTGAATGACGACATAAGTGACAAAAATGTGGACGCTTCGAGAAGCCGTACCATTCGGTAACGTACACCAATTAATACAAGTCATCGTAATCGTAAACTGTTTTTCACACGGATCCGTCGGGCGAAGCGCGTAGAAATGACTTGCCCCATTGTTGCCAACGACAGCAGTATCTTTGCCGTCGCCCCAACAAAAATAGGTCGAATCAATGATACCCGTTGAAGTATTTGCCATCGGGACAGTGGAACTATCGCAAAAAACGACGCTTGAATTGCCTGTAATCCCGCCATTCGCGTTGATAATCCCGCAAGATTGAGAAATCGTGAGGTTACAACGTTGCGCATTGGCGTTTAAAAAACTAAAAAGAAGGCAGATGCCAACGATATATTTCTTGAAATTCATATTTTTAAAATTATTATTTGGAATTGTGAATTTGCGACATCACCCTTTTTTGTCATTCCGTAGGAAACTAAAAGAAACTTTTGCAATCCAAAATGCGTTTCCGACCACTATTATTCATGCCCGAACCGCCAAAAATACCACTTTTCTTTGTCGCAAAACGCCCTTGCGAAAACAAAGTGGATGCTTGAAAATTCAAATTCATCGTCATTTCAAACACCCCTCCGCTTCGCAAACTCAATCCTGTTCCATTCGCATCATAGTTGAAACCCAAATCCAATAATTGCGATTTGCCGATTTCAAACTTATAACCTAATAATAAGGTCATTGCATTTGTATTTTTGCCATCAATCACATGTCGGTGCTGATGAAAAAAACCAACATAAGCGGCATTTTCATAAATCACGTGACAACCAAGCGTCAACACTTGAAATGGATTATGATATTCATATTTGAAACTCGGCAGCCATGTCAAGTGCCGCGCCCGCACATCGCCCGCATGATGCCGCGTGATAGGCAATTCGATACCGCCGTGAAGTGTAAAGCGTGTTGGCGCTTTTGCTGCGAGATTTTGTAACGATTCTTCACGCCAAGGCCAGAGATGATGCGCCGAAAGCCCAATTAAATAGCGTCCATCATGTTTGCCTTTGAGGTCGCCGCGATACGCCGCCCCAAAACCCATATCAAATGTGTAAGTTTGGTCTAATACAGGAATCGCAACACTCGTCTGCGTCACCCCAAAAATGGGGTCAAGTTGGTCAGGAAAAACAAACGTTTTCCAATCTAAAAATTTACGCGTAACGCTGGGTTCAAGACCGATTTGAAGATTAGGTGAAACAAAATAATTATACGTAAATGCCACGCGTTGCGTGACTAAGGAAGCCTGTCCTTCCGCATCGTGGAAAACGGATAAACCAAAAGCAGCATTGAGATTGGGTTCTTGCACTTCCACCGCCCCGTAAAAAGTCCGAAAACCGCCTGGTATTTCAAACCATTGATTGCGATACGCCACATTCAAGGAAATCCCAGGTTGGAGCCCCACCATTGCGGGATTTAAATACGAACGCACCGCATGAAATTGGGAAAATTGCGGGTCTTGTGCGTACAAAGGTTGCGCACATAGCCAACAGCCCAAAAGGAGTACAAGTCTCGTTTGGTACCACATAAAAAATCGGGATTTGAATGAATAAATTATTTTTTCAGCTTTTAATTATTTTTTCAGCAATGAGGCATGATAAAGGATGAATGATGCATTTTACACTGAGATGATGCTTCATTAAATAGGAAATTCATTAAACAGCCTTTATTTTTGTTCAATTGCTTCGCTACACAATTCAAAATTGAATGTTGTTTTAGGGGGTGTTCAGTTGTTAGAAAGTTAGTAAGAATCGTTTAAAACATTGTTTTTCAAAATAATGATGATTAATAAAAAAGGTTATTATTTTAATGTTGCTACAAAGGTTGTTCGCACAAAAGACAAAACAAAATCATAAGTGACTTTGTTCTAAGTATAAAGGAATGATTCATAAATTTATACGTATTAACATAACACTTACCCTCTATTTTTGTGACATTGGTTTTGAAAAAAAAATTCTTTTTCTGTTCAAAACTTTAAAATACAAATATAATATTTTGCGCATTAACGCCCAAAAAAATACAAACGGTTGTAGAGATAGGGCAATGCCCTATCTCTACAACCGTTTGGTTGCTGTTCAACGTTGCAACAGATAGGGCAATGCCCTATCTCTACAACCGTTTGGTTGCTGTTCAACGTTGCAACAGCTGTAACGAACTATCATTGATTTCAAAAGCCTTCTTTTTCAACAACAAAATCACTTCCGAACCCGCTAAAAGCGCGGGGCCATAACCATGCGCCGCAAACGGACTTATCGGACGATGCTGGTAAAACGCAGGGTCAAACCCCATGCCCGTACCCACACACGTGCCTTCAACTTGTCCTTGTGCATTCACCTTCGTCGAAACCGCATGCCAACCCAATAATGCCATCGGCGCGTAAGCCAACGGGTCAATCCAACCGCGATTGATGGCTCGTGCGAGGGCAAAAGTATAAATCGCCGTTGCCGAAGTTTCCAAATACGAGTCGGAACGGTCTAAAAGTTGATGCCAAAAGCCCGAACCCGATTGATACGCCGCCAAACCGCGTGCATGCGCCCGCAACAATTCCAAAATCGCTTGTCTTTGCGGATGATTTTGAGGCAACACTTCGAGCAATTCTACTTTGGTCATAATTGCCCAACCATTTGCCCGCGCCCAATGAAATTGTGGATGTTCGGTCATGCCTTCGACCCAGCCGTGCATGTAAACGCCTTTTTCCTTATTGAACATTCGCCCCGAATACGCCAGAACTTGTTTACAAGCCTCATCAAAATACTTTTGTTCGCCCGTCAAAGCACCCATTTGTGCCAGCGCGGGAATCGCCATAAATAAATCATCTAACCAAATCGTATTCGGTTGCGGACGCATGCGCGCCAAAGTTCCATCTTTCAACCGATGTTCTTTATTCAAAATATAATCTATATGAATTTGAATCAATGGTTTCAAATCCGCTTTATTGCCTGCGCGAACGGATTTAATCATCGCCGCACACATCGCGCCGCAATCATCCAGCGCACGCGGCAAAATTAAATTGCGCAAAGGCGTTTTTGTGCCCCAATCGGTATTGTTTTCAGCCGATTTTTTGAAGTAAGGGGCTGATTCTGCTAAAAATTGCAATCGTTTATCCGCATATTGCTTAAAACGGGCATCGCCTGTTGCTTCGGTCGCTAAAAACATGGCTCCATAAGTGACACCCCATTCATAACTGACTAACCGAAAATCACCTTTTTTCAAAACGGTATTTGAATCCATTTTAGATAAATCCGTGATAACCGCACCTGATTTGGCGTTGACATATTGAAGCGGAGTCACTGTATCCAAATAATTGAGGATGCGATTTAACGTTTTGGCAACTTGCTCCATTTCAACCTTTCCGTAAGGAATCGGGTAATCTGGTTTCAAAAGGTGCAAAGGCGTGTTAGAATCATTGGCTTTCGTCTCATTGCGTTGCGCATTTAGGCTTCCATGAGCCATCAAAAGCGAGAGACTGAGCAGCAGTTGAGTTGTTTTTTTCATTGTATTTTTTGTCATTCCGTAGGAAACTATTTTAAATAAAAAACATCTATCAATGGTTTGACCACAGGGGAATTATCAGGGTTCGCATCCATAATAGCACCCATATATTGCCACCATTTTTGCATCACGTCATGTGCGGGCAGCGTGTCCAATAAAGCAGGATTTTCAATTTTCAAGACGGCAAATAAAATATGGGTTTCTTCGTCTAAAAAAATGCTGTAATCTTGAATGCCTGTTTCGGTGAGCAAATCAGCTAATTCGGGCCAAATTTCGTCGTGACGTTTTTTATATTCAACTTCAAAACCTGGTTTTAATTTCATTTTAAAAGGCATTAAAAAAAAGAGCGATAATTTTGTTTATCGCTCTTTTTAAGGATTTTACCAAATACCGTTTACGGCAGTATAAGTTCTTCCGTTTACTTTTGTGCTACAGCTTGTAGCGTTTTGGTGTTGTACATTTGGGTTGCCGCCTGTTACGGTTCCGGCCAATACTTTTGTGTTAGAGGAGTCTTGAATTAAAATACCTTGTATGGCCGTGTTGGCAATATCAACCGTACTTACAGTACATCCATCACTGCCTGTTACACTAAAAAATCCACGTCCGCTCCCTCTTGAATATACTTTGGCGCAAGTAACATTAGGGCCATTGCTATTGGCACATCTAAAATATAGCTTAATGTTAAATTGCCAAAAAATGCCATAT
>JBEEMZ010000098.1:0-16871 GCA_041192405.1 Bacteroidota bacterium
CAGCAAATGGATTGGTACGAATGGAGGTATATCGAAGTTTGATGGAACTAATTGGACAACTTACAATACCATTAATGGGCAACCCTTTAATAGTGTCAATTCTATAGCTATTGATATGCAAGGAAATTTATGGGCAGCGACTACTAATGGTGTAGCTAAATTTAATGGTGTGACTTGGACATATGATAATGTATTAGGCAATATTGATGCAATTAATATCAAAATTGATACCCAAAATAATAAATGGATAACAACAAGAAGAGGCATTTACAAATCAGATGGAGTTAATTGGATTACATATAACAATACAAATAGTGGACTATATAATAATGATGTCACTACTGTATGTATAGATAAACAACAAAACAAATGGTTTGGAACGAATGATGCAGGTGTATCAGTTTTATTACGAAATCCTTGCGTTGCGCAAATCACCTCCGATGTTCCCAACAATCAATTAACGTGTGTCTCTCCGAACGCGACGTTAACGCCGAGCGTTCTGACAGGCGGCGTTGCGCCGTACACGTATCGTTGGGACAATGGTTCAACGGTCGCATTGCGGACGGTGCATCGTTCGGGCAGTTACGCGGTGACGATAACGGATGCAAATGGTTGTGTATCAAGCAGTTCCATTCAAATCACGAGTGAACCAACCCGCGTCGAATTATCTTTTTTGCCCGATACGATACCGATCCTAACGTGTTTGAATGAGTCCATTCACATCGTCATCCCCGATGCGATTTTGCAACGATTGAATCAATTTACCTATATCATCAAGCGCGATGGCAATGTGATGGCACAAGGTTTAGCACCCGCGTATCCTGCGAACCGCGTGTTCAATGTGGATGCGATTTTAGGGGGCGTTTACGATTTTGAATTCACGCCGTTGAATACAGGTTGTACGGTTACAGGACAAATGACGATGCTCGATGCGCGTAATCGCTTGAATGTCAATGATTTCCGAATCACCGCGCCCACCACAACCCTCACTTGCACCACGACAAGCATTCCATTAACCGTCGTCGGCGCGAATGGCAATCCGTTAACGGGTTACACTTACGCTTGGACGAATACCGATTTTATCGGACAAGTTTCAAACAGCCGCACCATCAACACCGCAGGAACGTATTCGGTTTGGGTCATCAATACCTTGACCAATTGTCGGAGTTTGTTACCACAAACCATTGAGATTCAACAGAATATCGTGCCACCAACGATTTCAATAACGGCTTCTAACCCCCATTTCACTTGCGGCATCAACAGCATTGCCTTAACCGCAACGGGCGCAGCAACCTACAATTGGAACGATAATACGACCGCGAACCCGAAAAGCATTCAAAATACGGGCACCTTCACCGTCACAGGAACGGGCGCGAATGGTTGTCAAAATACCGCCAATATTACAATTGGGCAAACCGCAGGGGTCGTCACCTTGCCGCCCGTCCAACAAACCATTTGTCAAGGCAGCACCTTAACCATTGGAAATCAATCGTTTACAACCGCAGGCGATTATACGATTCGCAAAACAGGGCGATTCAGTTGCGATACGACGTATGTGTTGCGGTTGAGCGTGGAAGATTCTACGTTCCGACAAGCGATTTCGATTGCCGCAGGCACGAGTTATACGATTGGCAGTTCAACTTATTCAGTATCAGGCACTTACGTGAATCGCGTCGCTTCTACGAATGGTTGTATGAGAACCGTGACCACCGTTTTAACCGTTTTGCCAGTCGGCATCCCGTTAGATACGGCTTATCGAATCCCGAATGTCGTGATGCCCTGTCAAGCAACGAATTTTTGCGTTGATATAACGAAAAATAATATTTCATCCGATACACGCGGTTGGCAAGATACGCTTTTTTATCCGAGCAACTGCGTTCGTTTTCAGTATGGTTTGCGCGGCACGGCGATTCCGTCAGGATTTAGCGATTTTTGGGTGGATAGCGTCGCGGGTCGCATTCATTGGGCGGTCACGCCTGCGGTCGGAGTCGCCGTAGCGAGTGCGGGGACGATTGCGCAAGTTTGTTTTCAATTGAAAAATAATACGGGTTGCAACGCGCCTTACACCATCACCGCTTCCAAAATGTTGGAAACCTTTGATGATAATGCCCGCAATCGCTTCGTGAACATCGGTTCGAGCCGCGTCACGACGACCACCAATGATACCGTTAATATGAATATGTATTACGTTGGGAATCAACCACAAGCGTTTGGAAACGTCGCAGGTACAGGCAATGCTTATACCGAAATCACAAGTTGTAATCCCAATGTCACGGGGGTTCGGACTCCAGATGCACAAGGAAAAGTGGTTTGTAAAGCGGGCGATGCGATTCAAATGAAACGGGTTCCGAATGCGAATCCATTGAACCGATTGAATGTTGTCGGGGCGAGCGACGCGTATAAAATTGTACAATTTGCAAATCATAATCCATCGGTTGTGCCGCAAGACGGGATGCATTGGTTAGCGGGCGATGCCGATGGCAGTGGACAAATTTTAGCCAATGATGCGTATGTCGCGTTACAGATTTCGGTTGGATTGAGAGACCCGCAATATCTTTGGTTGCCTTCGACGCAAGTACCCGCTATCGGTTCAACGACGGTACCACTCGTAAGTAATTGTATATCAATGCCTTCGGTGAATTGTGCGCCGCAAAGCATGGCAGTTTGGGGGATTCAACGCGGCGATTTTGTGGGACAATCTATCTCGAATAATGGACAACTCGCGCCATTACGCCAAGATATTTGGATGGATTTGACACGCACGTATCGAATTGGCGATACCATTGTGATACCAATTGGTTATGAAAGTGCTGCTGCCGTTAATGCAGTTGATTTAGATATTACGACTCTGAATAATAGATTGCGTTTCGCACAAGTCGAAGCCAAACCGAATAGTGGTTTTGACCAATTTTTGAGCAATCCGACGAATAATATGGTGCGAAATAGTGGTTTTGGAAATAATATTAATGGAATGTGCTTTTTGCAATTGAAAGTAATTGTGCCGAATGGCGTTACGTTGCAAGCAAGCGATTTTACGGCAACACGGAGTTTACTCAATGGTGTGGATGCGATTTTTGGTTTCAGAACGACGACGACCACTTGCGTAACGGGCATTGAGCCGATTCCTGTTGATGATGCAAAGGTGCGTTTATTTCCAAATCCGACTTCGCAACAATTGACCATTGATTATAGTGAATCCGTCAAACAATTGAGCATCGTAAATCTCTTAGGTCAATCGCTTAAAACATTGGAAATCAATGCTTCAGGGCGCATGGATGTGGATGTTTCAGAACTGCCAAGCGGCGTTTACTTTCTGAAAATCAATGAGAAAGCAATGAAGAAATTTGTGAAACTTTAATTTGAATTAGGAATGAAGGAATTTTTAAGGAATCAAGGAGGTAAATACTTGATTTGGTGCGCAAAACAAAGCAGTTTGCGTCCTTGAATTCCTTCAAATTCCTTCATTCCTAATTCAAATTATTTTTCCTTCAATATTTTCAACAAAACACCCATCTGACTGCGCAATGCTTCTCTTTCGGATGACGCTCCAAAAATACTGCAAAGGTAATTGCGGTGCTGAATCGCCATTGTCATGTGCATGATGCAATTTTTCCTTCAAAAAGGCATACATCGCGTCGGTTAATTTGGGTATTTCCATAATAGGGCGACATTATTTTGATACCCTATTTTAGGCAAGAATCAGTCTAATTTTTAATTTTATTTGACTTTGTTGATATTTTTTAAAATAATATTTTAAATTAAATGTATTTTATAAAATAAAATACTACAATGACGAAGCCTGTATTTGATTCAAATACAGGCTTCGTCATTGTAGTCATTCCGCAGGAATCAATTCCCAAACACTCTTTTCCAAAACGATTTTTTCTTCTTTTTCGGATACACAACGGTATCTTGTTCGGATTGTTTTTTAGTCGCATGTTCAGCTGCTTGTGCCGCGAGTGATGCCATATTCAATGTTTCCACCGTTTGCTCGCAATCATTCGCAACCACTGAATACGTATAATGATGACCATTTGCAACATCTAAATCATTGAAAGTCAATTCTTTCGTATCCCCTGGCAAAAATGCAATAATATTTTTACCATCATTATAATCCGCTTTACCTTTGTCGAAACGATACACCAAATATTGGAAAAAATACGCTCGACTTTTAGAAGTCGGCTTCCAACGAACCGCAACTTTACCATTTTCAGCCGTCAGCGTCCGAATTTCAGCCACATCGCAAGCCAACGCAGAAGTATCTCGAAAAAGAGAAGGCGCAGCCGCATATTCTGCAAATTGGTTCGCCCGCAATGCCGACGCGAATCCCAATGGATTTTGAATCAAATTCTTAGAACTGAATAACACAAATCCTTTTACACCATTTATACTGCGGTCAAAATCAATCTGTTGCGCAATTTGATTGGGGTCTCTCCATTTCGGTTCTTTGGCAGCCGTCGTACCAACCCGATACGCGCCCAAACCAATATACACCGCTTTACCATACGAATTCGCCGCCCACCATTGCGTACAAGCCGCATGCTCTGCGGTGCTGAAACCCAATGTCCAATAGACTTGTGGCACCACATAATCTATCCAACCCATTTGTAACCATTTTTTTACATCTGCATACAAATCGTCATAACATGTAACGCCCGCATACGTACTCGAACCCGAAGGATCTTTATAACTATTCCGCCAAACGCCAAATGGACTAATCCCAAATTGAACACGCGGTTTAATGCGTTTAATGGTGGCAGACAACATTGAAATCAATTGATCTACATTTTCGCGCCGCCAATCTTCCAAACCCAATCCATTATAATTGTATTTTGAATACGCCGCCCCATCTATAAACTGTTCATTTCCATTCTTATACGGATAGAAATAATCATCAAAGTGTATTGCATCAATATCATATTTTTGAACGATTTCCGTCACCACATCATTGATATGGGAGCGCACTTCTGGCAATCCAGGATTAAATAAAGTGCGTTTATTGTATTTCACAAACCAATCGGGATGCTGCTTCATCATGTGCAACGAGTGCATAGAAGCGGTCGTTTCATTATCCATCGCCGCCCGATACGGATTCATCCAAGCATGAAATTCAATATTTTTTTCATGTGCTGTGCGCACCATAAATTCCAACGGGTCATAACCATCCGAAGGGGGAGTACCTTGATTGCCCGTCAAATATTTTGACCAAGGCACAAGATCCGATTTGTACAAAGCATCGCCCGAAGGACGGATTTGAACGAATACGGCATTGATATTCAATGCTTTATAACTATCCAAAAGTCGCATCCATTCTGATTGCAAAAATTTAGAATCAGTTGTGCGCGTTGCGGGATAGTCAATATTCAAAACCGTTGCCACCCAAACACCACGCATTTCGCGTTTGGCAATGGGTACAGTAGGCGTTTGAGCACTTAGGTTGAGTGCGGTTATAACAGTGCACATGCTCAAAAAGCCATGTCTTACTCGGGAAAACCGTGCGTTCATAGTTGTGTCCTCAATCGTTAGCGGAGCAGAATAAATATAATTTTTTTTCAAGTTCTGCAAAAGTAAAGCATAGTTTTGAAAAAAAGATACTTTTTGAGTTAATTTTTTTTGAAAATACATGGAATCGGGTTATTCGGGCGTGATAGATTGATTTTGAAATTTGAAAAATGGGACGTATGCGCCGAATGCACTTGAATCAAGGCAATGGAACAATCTATTTGCAACAAAAAGTGTACTAAATACTCAGAATAGAAAAATTCGTTTCAAATTCATACAAAGAAATACTGGATTTGCACGGTTGGTATGTTGCTTTTGACGTTCAAAAGCGTGAAAGTGACGTAATTTAAAATTTGGAAAAGCTCTTTTAACAATATTTTAATCTAAAAAACACTTCGCTTTCAAAAGGTTTTTATTACTAAATTTGCGCTCAAAATTCACAGTTTAATTATAATAGAGATGCAAACAGAGCAAAAAGTCACCGTTGGAACGGAAATTTTCTTCGCTATTCTCATCGCCGCGATTCATTTTGGCTGGATTACTGCCGAATATTATTTGGGTTTGAACGGCAATAACAAAACTTGGTACGACAGTGTGACCAAATTTGTGGCAATTCCCGTCATCTATATGACGTATAAAGCGATGCTCGCAAAGCGTGACAATGAAGGAACGATTTCATTGGAACGGGCTGCTTTGAGTGCGCTGATTTTGGCGGGCATGACGGCGGTCTTGATTCCTGTTAGTTATTGGTTATTTCGGAAATATATTAATCCGACTTTTTTCGACGATTTCGCTCGTTACGCGACGGATGTGTTGAAAATGGATGCTCGAGAAGCGATTGATACGTATAGTTGGCGGCATTTTGCCAAATGGGGATTCTTGCACGCGCTCTTGATTGTGGGCGGAACAGGCTTGTTGACCGCAGTGATTATGCCTAAGCGAGCTTAATTGCAAGCACATAGGCGCATAGGAAACATAAAGTATTGATAATCAAGATGCTATGTTGTTTCCTATAAACCTATGTGTTTACAAATCTATGTCACATCTATCCAGATGTATGCCCACGTTTGCTCCAAAAATGGGCTAAAAGGTACGCGGTTATCAAATCCCAAATGCCATACCATGCCACAATCAACGCCATGCCGCCCAAACCATCAAAAAATTGAAACACTAAAATGAGTCCCAAAGTCGTATTATGAATCCCCGTTTCAAACGCAATGGCGCGAGCATCCGCTTCCGAAAGTTTTGTCAATTTAGCAACAAAATAGCCTAATATCAACGCTAATAAATTGAAAATTACAGTTAATACAAATACAAATTTTAAATAATTTTTAATATTTTCCCAATTGCCTATTAATGCGCCCACAATAAATCCAATAAAAATAAGCAATGACACTATTTTCACCGATTTTTTGATTTTAGAAACAAATAATGGAAAATGATAATTCATAAACATACCAATAGTCAATGGAATCAACATCAAAGTCGCCACAATTTGAATAATATCCAACGGATTGATATAAATATTTTGTTGTAAATTATTTAGATTCGGAATGAGGGACGCACCCGCCCAAAAAATCATAGGCATCGTTAGGATAGAGGCGAGCGTTGATACCGAAGTCGTCGTAACGGCTAATGCGGTATTGCCTTTCGCCACGTGCGTTGCATAATTGGAAACATTGCCGCCAGGACACGCCGCAACCAATATCATTCCCATTGCAACACTCGTTGGCGGTTGAAAAAGGTACACGAGCGCGATGGTGAGTGTGGGCACAAGGAACCATTGTGATAAAAGTCCAACTAAAACCGCTTTTGGATGTTTCAAGAGTACTTCAAAATCGGATTTTTGAATGTCGAGCGCGACTCCAAACAATAAAAATCCTAATAGAATGTTCAATAGGAATCGCTGATTGGGGTCGAAATGGATGCGAAGGTTGTCAACGTGAGTCATGCTTTTCGTTTTTGAGAACAAAATTAATCAAATTTTTAAAATGAACAAACTGTTTTGTCTATTCGTCTTTTTAAGTTTGTCTGCATTCAGACCGCCGCACCCGATTCACCTTAGCAAATCGGATTTGGAATATCACGCGCCTTCGCAAACGCTGCGTTTGACGATAGCGATTTTCATAGATGATTTGGAAATTGCGTTGCGAAATCGTGGACATGATAAACTTTTTGTTGGCACAGAACGCGAAAAAGCGGGTAGCGATGCTTTGATATTAGCCTATTTTCAAGAGCGTTTTGCATTGAAAATCAATGATAAAGCAATTGTGTATCAATGGGTTGGAAAAGAAACGGAAAAAGATATGACCACCTTACGCGTCTATTTGGAAGTGCCCAAAACGAGTTTGATTAAAAACATTTCGTTTGAAAATAAAATTTTGATTGAAATGTTTTCAGACCAGAAAAATATTATGGAATTCAAGTGGGCGGGCAAAAAAACAGGTTATTGGCTTTTGGATAAAGATAAATTTTTAGGACAATATTCAAATTAAAGCCACGGATTGCCCGAATTTTTCACAGTCATTCATGAAAATTCGGGCAATTTGTGGCTTAATTCAACAATGTCTCTAAAAAGTGTTTTTGAATCCCAAAACCAATTTTTAGGGCTTCAACTTGTTTCAATGCATCCAAATTTGGGCGATTTCGGATACCCACAATCATAATATTTTTAGGTGTATGTTCGGTTTCGATGAATTCAAAAACGTTTGTTTTATAACCATGCGCCTCCATCAGCAAGGCGCGAATGCCATCGGTCACTAATTCGGCTTGTCTTTCCTCCAAAATCCCATGTTTCAACACAGGACGCAACTCATTTTGAGCATTCATCTGCTTGCGAATCTGCTTATGACAGCAGGGCGCAACCAAAATCATCGCTGCATTTGCTTGAATGCCTTTCGCAATCGCAATATCCGTAGCCGTATCGCACGCATGTAACGCAATCAACATATCCAATCGTTCAGAATTAAAATTCAAAATATCGGCTGCAACGAAATTTAAATTTGTAAATTCACATTTTTTAGACAAATCATTGGAGGTCTGCGTTAATGCGTCTCGTAATTCAAAACCTTGAACTGTCGGATTCATTTTTTTAGATTCCGTCAAAAAATCATATAACGCAAAAGTCAATAAACCTTTCCCGCAACCCATATCCACAATATGCGCATCCGCAGGCAATGGATTTTCACGCAACAAATCATCAATAATTTCAATGTAACGATTCACTTGTTTGAATTTCTTTTGACCATTTTTAGTAATGTTACCTTCAAAATCCGTAATATCTAAATGCTTGAAATACAATTTCTTAGGGTTAAGTAAACGATTTTTAACGCGGTCATGTTGAACTGTAACAAGTTCTATTGCGTTTTGATTTTTTTTAGAAATGAAACTCGGTTCTTTCTTTTTATTCAAAAAAAACGTAATTTGTTCCTCCGTCTTGAACAAATCTGCATGTAGAAAATCTTGCGTTAAGCGATTTTCGAGCGTTTTCAACGCCGTTTCTATATCAAAATTTTTAACTTCATCGCGGGTCGCGTATCGGTGCGTGAATGACAATTTATTTTGCCGCTTTATTTCGACAAGCCGAATATAAATATTTTTCAAATCGGCAGCATTTGATGTCGGTTTGGCGAGCGTCATTTTGACAAAAGTATTGTCTTTCAATGACTTAGCTATGACAGATAAAAAATCAGTAATGTTTTTCATGTACGTCTAACCCCGAAAAAGCATAAAAGTTCACTAATCATTTTAACTTTCTAAAATATCAAAAATGGCATCCAATTCATCAAACGATTTTACGCCTACTTGTTCTTCTTCGCCGCCACAAACGGTCAATCCGTAAGGTTTGATTTCTGATTTAAACGATTCAATTTCAGCAGGTTGAATATTCATTTTAAAAATAATTTTAAAATCATGCGACCATTTTGCTAAATCTTGCACTTGAAGCCAATGCTGATTTTGTTTCAAATCATTCCAACTAAATGTTTCAAAATCTAATTCAAACGCAACAACGAAGGATTCTAAACGCTGCATTTCATCGCGTAAAGATGCCCTATTTTCAAACGAAGATACCACAAAACGTTTAATAACGCCCACTTCAAGCGGCTGCATCTGAAATGAAATTAAAAAATCATCTATTTGTACAAGGTTTAAATTCAATAATTTAGCCCATTCATTGATTTCAGATACCGATAATTTTGACCATTTTCCAACAATTTGAACACCTTCTACCCATGCCGCAATTGCTTTTGCAATCGAAGGATTGAGGTAATCTGGCGCACCTTCTGTAAAGTTAAAACTGAGCCATTCAACTTCTTTCGCCGCGAAGTAACGCGCATCTGTTAAATTCGTAATACCGTCTGCTTTGATTTTCATTATTTTACGTATTAAATAAACGTAGTTGAGGTTTTAAACCTCAACTACGTTGTGAATACATCTATTTTTTTACAGGTTTCGCAGGTGCTTTTGCCGCAGGTTTTGCAGGCGCAGGCTTCGCAACCACTTTTGGTTTCGCAATCGGCTCTTCGCCGACATTGCTCTCCGCTACCACCATATAATTATCCCCGATTTTCAAAAGTTTCAAATACGAAGGATAATTTTTAGGTTCGCCTTTGAGTATCAATTCTTTGGTAAAATACGCTTTAAGCGTATCATTTGTCAATTTTTCGATGCGAATCGAATCTCCAAGAATACTTTGTTGCGCATCAGGATTTTTTTCAAACCATTTGTGTTGATCATCTACACAAAATTGTCTTGTTTTTTTAGCTTCTCCATAGAAATTGACCAACGTATCGGCGTACAACGTGCCCAATAAAGTTGCGTCTTTGAGGCTATTTGCAGAATTCCATGTGTTACATTGCGCTTTGACCGCCGCTTCCACAGGATCTACCGCCGCTACTGCTGCAACTGCTTTTTCTTTTTTCTTGCCTTTGCAACCAAAAGCAACTACGACGACCGCGAAAAATAAAATTTTTCCGATGTAATTTTTCATAGCGAATTTTTTTGTTAATTTTGGACAAAAGTAATTCATCTTTGACACGTAACAAAGTTTTGGGCTCAATTTTGCCCCGAATTATACGAATTTTCACAAATTGTTCGTGAAAATGCGTGAAATTCGGGGCAAAATCAAATTAATATCCAGAATTTTGCACAATACCGCCTTTACTTGCAATAATTTCACGCCCTGGAATCGGCATAATGCTTCTAAAATTTTCAATTCCAGTTTCTGCAAACAACTGTCGCGTCCGCGCTAAATTGAAATAACGGTGTCCTTCAAAATTAAATTCGGCTTGAATCTCATCCAAAATCGCTTTTTGATAGGCGGCATCCGTCGAAACATTCGCTGCTGTCAACGCTGTAAGCCCGCGCTCAACGCGAATCAAATTCAAATCCGTTAAGCCGTCCACTTTCCCTTTTGCCTCTGCGCGAATCAAATACAACTCTGCAAAACGAATCATATAGGCAGAATTATCCCGCGATTCCTCTCCGCGATATTTTTGAGTGCGCCCATTTGGAAGAATCGTTGCATTATTGCCCACAAAATCCAACAATTCCGCCCGAACATCATCTGGACGCGCTTGGAAAAAAGTATCTAACAAGGCAGTTGCGTAAAAATTCACTTCGGAACTAATCGCGGAATCCCGCCCATACGTGAGTCCATTATAGGCACTCCGATTTTGAGCATCAAATTTTAATTCAAAAATGGATTCTGAAGTCAATCGTTTGGTAAAAATCGTCGCATAATTGGCGGCATCCACTAAGGCAAAATCACCCGAATTAATCACTTCGGAAGCATGAAATGCGGCTTTTACTTTGTCGCCTTTGTAGAGATAAACCCTTGATAATAAAGCATTTATACCCGATTTTGTCAAATATGGAATATCCTTTTTACTCGGATCTATAAGCGTTAAAGCCGCGTTTAAATCACTGAGAATGAAGGTATAAGTGGCTGCTACCGTTGCTCGCGTCGGCGCGTCTTGCAACGATTGAACCGTTTGAATCATCGGAATCCCTAACGTAGAAGCCTGATTCCAATGCTCGCCGAAAAATCGCAACAAGTCAAAATGAACCATCGCGCGCAAACCACGTGCTTGCGCTTCGATATTTTTTTTATCAACTGCCGCCAAATCTGAAATAGTTGGCAATGCAGTCAATAATTGATTGATATTCGTAATCGTGCGATATTGCGCTGTCCACAATTCCTCTATTAAAAGATTTGCAGGCGTAACTGCATGTAAACCAAGCTGATCGAGCGATTGATAATTGTAACCACCTGTCACCGCGTTGCCGCCGCACACATCGGAAATCAATGCAAAGTGCCCACCATACGAACTGGAACTTTGCAACGAACTGTAACAACCTATCAAGGCAGCGTTTGCACTCGCAGCATCTTTGATAGCGGTTTGAGCATCTAAATCGTTGGGAGACGTTTCTTCTAAAAAACCACATTGACTCACTAACAACGACAATATCAATAGACTATATATTTTTAAATATTTCATTTAATGAATGATGAATGATGAATTTTAAGGTATGCTGTATAGCAATTTTTTACCATTCGTAACGCTTTTTTCCAAAGCGGAAACAGCTGATGATAATAGACTATTCTTATAAATCATTGATTATCAAACCTTTGGAAGGTTTCAAACCATCCAAAGGTTATTATACCTCATTTTGCGCAATTACTTATTTAATTAAAATTTAAGGTTCGCGCCAAATAAAATCGTTCTCGCCTGTGGATACGTACCCCAATCTATCCCAGCAGTGCGGTCACTCAATCCACCATTTGAGGAAACTTCGGGGTCAAAACCTTTATATTTTGTGAAAACATATAAATTTTGTGCCTCTATGTAAACACGCACATTATCAATCACTTTCAAGTTTTTAATCGTGTAACCCAAATTCACATTTTGAACCCGCAAAAAGGCTCCATCCTCAATATATTGAGAAGAATTTTGCGCGTAATTCTGCAAAACAAACGATGCACGTCCATATTCCGCCACATCTCCTGGTTTTTTCCAACGATTTACAACATTTTTAGTGTTATTCGCATACACCGAACCAACACCGCCATCGTTGCCATAACCTAAATTTTCAGTCGTGCTGCGCATAATGTTATACACTTGATTGCCCGCTACATATCGCAAAAAGATATTTAAATCAAAATTCTTATACGAAACCGTATTCGTCAAACCGCCAAACCATGACGGAGCCGCTTTTCCGATGACTTGCGAATCATTTAAATCAATCACACCATCGCCATTTGTGTCCGCAAACTTGACATTGCCCGTTTGTGGATCCACGCCCAAATATTTCAAACCGTAAAAAGAACCTATCGGCGAACCAATTCGCAAAATATGCGTTGCTTCCAAATCGTTGAACGCATTCAAATAAACGCTATCTCTACTCCAACTTTTGATTTCATTTTTAACAAAAGTTGTGTTAAAATTGACCATCCATTTCCAATCAGAAGTTTTCACAAGGGTTGCTGTTAGGTTCAATTCCGCGCCTGTATTTTGAACATTGCCATCATTTTGAGTTACCGTTGAGAAACCTGTCGTTGACCGAACAATGTTTTCACTCAATAATCGCGTCTTATTGGACTTAAAAAACTCTACAGAACCCGATATTACCCCCCCTTTTATCTCAAAATCAACCCCAAAATTCAACATTCGGTTGATTTGCCATGATAAATTTGGGTCTGCAATGTTGCGCTGCATGATGCCCGCTTGACCATTGTATTTCGACGGCATATAAAACGTTCTGTTTTGAAAGTCACCAATTTCTTGGTCGCCCGTCAAACCGTAGCTGGCGCGAACTTTTACATCTGTAAACCATTTGTTTTTATAAAACGATTCTTGGCTCAACCGCCAAGCCACTGAGGCAGAAGGGAAATATCCAAAACGATTATCTTTTGGAAAGCGCGATGAGCCATCTGCCCGCAAAGTCGCCGTCAATAAGTAACGACCTGCATAATCGTAATTCACCCGACCCAAAAAGGACAATAATGCAAAGGAACTCCCCGTAGAAGTCGCTGCAGAAATCGTCGCCGCACTCGAAATCCGTTCCAAACCGCCTGGAGGAAAACCTTGCCCCGTCGCGCTTGAACGCTCTATTTGCGTTCGTTGCTCGGTGATACCGCCCAATAAAGACCAATTATTTTTACCAACTGTCGTATTATAAGTCAAAATATTCTCATTCAACCATGTCAAATTGCGAAAAGCCGCTTCATGTGCCTCGCCGCTGACCGCAGCAGCATCCGATGTTAATGCCGATTTAAATTGATTATCGAATGAAAATGCCACATCCGTAGAGAAGGAAGTTTTGAATTTAAGATTTTTAGCAAAACTATATTCGCCATAAGCCGTTCCTAAAAAACGATTGCCAGTTGTAAATGCTCGGATTTCTTTTGCTGATTTTACAGGATTGTCTGAAAGCCAACTGGATTCATAATTTTCAAACTTGGAATAGGAACCGTCCGATTCATAAACAGGCATAAACGGCGACGCGCCCAAAGCATTTGTAACGACCCCTGTGTACGTATCATCATTGAAACTACGGCGATTTTTAGAGTATGTCGCACTAATATTCGCTCCAATAATGAATTTGTCAGATACATTGTGGTCTAAATTCAAACGATAATTGAATCGTTTATAATAATTCTCAATCACAATCCCTGTTTGGTCAAAATAACCCGCACTTGTGAAAAAACGCGTTTTTTCATTACCGCCCCGCATCGAAAATTCGTAATTACGAATCGGTGCGGTTTGAGTTATAGCACGTAACCAATCGGTATTCGCACTTTTCGCCAAATTAAAATTGGATAAAGGCGCAGTCAAAACATTCGGGTCGAAATCTGCGCCAAATATTGTATTGTCTTTGTTGTACAAAGCCAAATCATTTTTACGAGCTTCTTCCACTAATTCGCGCATTTCGGCGGCAGACATGAATTCAATCATCCGCCCAACTTTTTGAACGCCCATGTAAGCCGTTAAACTCATTTCAGTTTTGCCCGCTTTCCCTCGTTTTGTGGTGATTAAGACAACGCCATTTGCCGCCCGCGCCCCATAAATTGCTGCCGCAGAAGCATCTTTCAACACCTCAACACTTTCGATGTCATTTGGATTAATGTCCGAAACCGAACTCAACGTCTGACCCGAACCCGTCGGTTTGCCTTGCAAATCAAAGGACGTAGAAAGGGCGGATTGACTCTCGCTCAACAACGGAATCCCATCCACGACGTAAAGCGGTCCGTTATTGCCGCGCACATTCACGAGCAAACCCGCGCCAGGCGTACCCGACGGAACGGTAACATTCATGCCCGAAACCCGACCTTGAATGCTGCCCGCCAAGTTAGAAACGGGTTGATCCTTGAAATCTCGGTTCTGAATGGAGACAATTGCGCCCGTAATTTGGCTTTTTTTCTGAACGCCGTACCCGACAACCACGAATTCAGATACCAAAGTAGATTGCGGCTGTAAGATGACATTGATTAATTGCCTGCTATTGACCGCAATTTCCTGTTCCTTGTAACCCACATATTTGAAAATGAGGGTTTGATTTGCATTCACTTTAAGAGAGTATTTGCCAAAAATATCTGTATTGACACCTGTTGACGTGCCTTTAACGAGGATATTGACATCAGGCAAGGTTTCTCCTACCTCTGCGTCTGTGACGGTGCCTGTGACGACGATATCTTGTGCCACCAGAGGACTGGATATGCATAAGATTCCAAATAAGATTTGGTTCAAAAAGTTTTTTTTCATATAAAACATCGTGTGGTTTGCACTATTAAACCAATTAATTGGAGCGCAAGATAGAAAAAAAAATCTGTATGGAAAAAAAATTTGAAATTTTATGATGCTTTTAGCCATGATATTTAAAAAAATTGCGTTTATTATCGTACAGCATCTAAAAATCAAGCCAAAAAACACTGAGGTTTCAGTTGACTTAGTAGTTTGTCATCTTAATAATGTCGGGTGATTAAGCATCGGAAAAACTTGAAGGTTTCCGATGCTTTCGCTCTAAAACGACCCGACATGATTAGACTGGCTACCTTAGGCATGAAAAAAGAATTAAGTATCCGTTTCAGAAATCGAAAAACGTTTAAGAACCATAGTCGTTCCTAAACGTTTTTCATGAAAATCAGCTATTTTAGGAGTACTGCGATAAAAAATTTCATTTATAAAATCATATCACAACTTCCCAAAAACTTGTTTATTTTTTAGCTGCCGCCATCACTTTTGCCATCGTTGCGCCAATATCCGCAGGCGAAGCCACGACATGAATGCCACATTCCGCCATAATCCGCATTTTAGCTTCTGCGGTATCGTCCACGCCGCCGACAATCGCGCCTGCATGACCCATTTTACGACCTTTGGGAGCTGTTTGACCCGCGATGAATCCGACAACAGGTTTTTTATTACCCATTTTTTGAATCCAATGCGCCGCTTCCGCTTCCATACCGCCGCCGATTTCGCCAATAATGACAATCCCTTCGGTTTCCTTATCGTTCATTAAAAGTTCAACAGCTTCTTTGGTGGTCGTGCCAATAATCGGGTCGCCGCCGATGCCAATCGCCGTCGTAATGCCCATGCCCGCTTTCACCACTTGGTCTGCCGCCTCATATGTGAGCGTACCCGATTTGGAAACAATGCCAATATTGCCCTTTTTGAACACAAAACCAGGCATAATGCCCACTTTTGCCTCTCCTGGCGTGATAACGCCCGGACAATTCGGACCGATTAAACGACATTTTTTATTCGCAATATACGCTTTCGTCTTAATCATATCTTGAATCGGAATCCCTTCCGTGATACATATAATGACTTTGATGCCTGCATCCGCCGCTTCCATGATCGCATCCGCCGCAAAACGCGGAGGCACAAAAATGATACTTGTATCTGCTTTCGTCGCGGAAACCGCGTCCAAAACGGTATTGAAGACGGGACGCTCCAAATGTTTGGTGCCGCCTTTGCCAGGCGTGACACCGCCTACCACATTCGTGTTATAAGCAATCATTTGTTCGGCATGGAACGTGCCTTCTTTGCCAGTAAAGCCTTGAACAATGATTTTCGATTTTTTATTGACTAAAACGGACATGTAATGTTGTATTTAAGTAAAAAAAACGTTGCAAAAGTATATAGAATTCTATATATTTTCAAATTTTTTTGTTGTTTTCTGATATAGTTATCCTAAATCGAATCCCAAAAAATCGTAGAGGCAGGTCGTGACCTGCCTTTTTAAATTAAAAATTTTTTAATTTAAAAACAAAATCATCTATAAATCATCTATAAATCATCTATAAATCATCTATAAATCATCTATAAATCATCTATAAATCATCTATAAATCATCTATAAATCATCTAT
>JBEEMZ010000099.1:0-16869 GCA_041192405.1 Bacteroidota bacterium
GAAGCTCAACGCAATGCAGGTAAAAAACATGTTATTTACGAGATTTGCAATGAGCCTAATGGTGTCACCACTTGGGCAGACATCAAGCGATATGCGGAACAAATCATTCCTGTCATCCGCGAATATGATGCCGAAGCGATTATTTTGGTGGGTACGCCTACTTGGAGTAGCAAACCAATGGACATATTGAGTGACCCGTTAACGGGTGCGAATGCTTATAACATCATGTACACGCTTCATTTTTACGCAGCCTCCGATTTTACGCAAGCATATCTGAACACGGCTTTACAAACGGTTCCTATTTTTGTATCGGAATGGGGTGTTAGTAAATTCACGGGGGATAATGGCAATAATTATCTCAATGCCCAGCAATGGCTGAATGTATTAGCAGGTGGGAATACGGCGGGTATCAAAGTGAGTTGGTGTAATTGGAGTTTTTGCGATAAAGCGGAAACTTCTGCGGCATTAAAACCTTTTTCTTGTAGTACTAATAATTGGAATAATACTTCTGCATCGGGCGCATGGGTTAAACAGCATTTGCTGCTACCTGATGATAGTTGGGCGAATCAATCGCCTACCGTTTCATTGACGACTCCTGCTCATAATAGCCAATTGGTTGTAGGTACTTCTACCGTTTTAACAGCGAATGCTGCGGACGTGGATGGAACGATTCAAAAAGTTGATTTTTATGCAGGTCAAACCTTGCTTGGTTCCGTCACGACGGCTCCTTACACGTTCACATGGGCGAATCTCCCCGTAGGTACTTACAGCCTTGTCGCAAAAGCAACGGATAATTTAAATGCAACGGTTTCATCGGCGGCGGTCATTGTCCGCATTTTGGCGAATCGAAATCCAACAGTTGTGCTGAAATCGCCTTTAAATGGCAGTAGTTATAGTTCGAAAGCCGCTATTGTCCTAACCGCGACGGCAACCGATGTAGATGGTAGTATCAACAAAGTTGAATTTTATACAGGTACTACCTTGATTCAGAGTATTGCCACGCCGCCCTACACGTTTACATGGACGGAAATGTCTGCGGGAACGCACAGCATCACGGCGAAAGCAACCGATAATTGGAATGCAACCGCAACTTCTACAACCGCCGTGATTCGGGTTATCGTTCCAAATCAAAATCCAATCGTTGCGCTAACGGCTCCGATGAATCAAGCCACTTATCTCACGGGAAACCCGATTCCATTAGCTGCTACTGCGAGTGACCCTGATGGCGTTATAAAAAGTGTTTCGTTTTATCAAGGCAGCGTTTTGATACGAACGTTGACAGCCCCCCCTTACGCTTTTACATGGACGACGAGCGTTGTAGGCACCTATCAACTGATTGCCAAAGCGATTGATAATCAAAATGCAATAACAGTTTCAGAACCCGTGCAAGTGACGGTGAATAAACCCATTGATATTATAGGTGAAAATTGCTTTACGGCGAATGTGCCGACCCTTTTTGAAGTGGCGATAGCCCATCAAACAAATGCGAATCGCTACGTTTGGTCAAGCGTGCCTGCGACCGCGACACAATCTATCATCCCTGTTGTAGGACAACCTTGGAAGGCGCATTTTAATTTTAAAACAGGGGTTGTTAGTGCGAATGTTTGTGCGATTATTTATTATGCGTCAGCCTATAAATCTTTTTGTAAAACAGTTACCCGTTGTCTTTCAAAAGAGGCAGGAGCCGATAGCGAAAATACAAAATATGTGGTATCGCCCAATCCAACTTTTGCTCAATTTACATTTACATCGAATGTGCCTTTAGAAAACATGCATTTATATGATTGTTTGGGCATCGAAAAGTTGATTTTTAAGGATATTGAAGCAGGTCAAACGGTGCATTTTGGAGAAAATTTGCCTATTGGCGTATATTTTTTACAAATCAAGGCATTAAACCAACCGTTAGAATGGACTAAAATAGTGAAATCACTTTGAATTCAAAAAAAGAGGGGTGCAAAACCAAGTTTTGCACCCCTTTTTTTTAAATTCAAGCCCAAAATACGCATTGCACAAGGTTTATTTCGATATCCTGATTTGAATTACAACTGCATAACCATTTGATAATAAAAGCTTTACAAATTAATTTTTATTAATGAGTATATGATTCAGTAATCACTTTATTATCAAATGGATTGGTATATTGCCACTTCATTGAAGTAGTTGTTAATTCAGAAATAGTGCATGTAATAGCGATGCCACTTGCTGTAAGGATAACTGTTTTCTTATCCGTACCTGTAAATGCCCATGTTAACGTAGTGGATTGAGGATCTCCTGCGGCACATTTGGTAGCACCTTCATCCTCAGTTGCTTTGCCATCTGTGGTAAAAGCCAATGTATTGTCTTTTTCACATGCTTGAAAACTTGCATAAGTATCTACTCCTGCAGTAGTTTGTGCAGCCAATTTCCATTTGCTTGTTGTGATAAGTGTTGTGTTATCAACAACTGCATCTTTTTTACATGCGAAGGTTGTAATTGCAACGAAAGCTAATAAGCTTAAAAGGTTTAGAATTTTCATAAAAAATTTAGTTATAATAGTTTTGCTAATAAAACGCAAAATTAAGTCAAAAAATTGAAAGACGTACTATTTTTTTTATAAAAATTTTTCAAAAAATTACGCTTTTTGAGTTATAGAACAAGTAGATGATTTAAAATAAATGCCTCTTTTTTTTAGCTAAATAATTGATAATCAATTAGATACACCGTTTGGAAGATTTTAATTAGATACACCGTTTGGAAGGTTTTAAACCTTCCAAACGGTGTTGTCGTTTATTTCGCTTAAACTACTCACCTTTTTATTTACTTATTTTGCGCGTATCTTTTTGTTTCAACGCCGCAGGTTTTGAAGTCGCAACTGCACCTTTCCATTCAAATATCATGGTTGACAAAGGTGCTAATGTTAAGCTAATACATTGATTTTGACCATGTTGTGCTTTTTCTAACGAGCGCACATTGCCATTTAAAACACCGCTTCCACCATATTGAGCATCATCACTATTCAAAACTTCTGCCCATAAACCTGCTTTCGGCACACCTATATTGTAGTTGTAACGCACCACAGGAGTCATATTCATCACCGTCAAAATCGGTGCTGCATCGCCTTCACCGTAACGCACATAACTCATCACACAATTGGTTGAATCATCATACGCTATCCATTGAAAACCATCTCCTTGAAAAGCGCGTTCATACAAAGCAGGTTTTGTTTTGTATAAATGATTTAAATCATGTATAAATGTTTGAATACCAGCGTGATGTTTGCTATCAAGCAACCACCAGTCTAATTGTTGTTGAAAATTCCATTCACCGCCTTGTCCGAATTCGCCGCCCATGAATAACAATTTTGTACCAGGATGCGTCCACATATAACCGAACATCATCCGCAAATTGGCAAATTTTTGCCAAGCATCCCCTGGCATCCGTTCCAAAAGCGAACCTTTTCCATAAACGACTTCATCATGACTCAATGGCAACATAAAATTCTCCGTAAACGCATACGCCAAACTAAATGTAATCGCATCTTGATGAAATTTGCGATGAATTGGGTCATGTTTCATATATTTCAAGGTATCGTGCATCCAACCCATCATCCATTTCTGGTCAAACCCCAAACCGCCCGTCCAAACAGGACGCGAAACACCTGCAAAGGCAGTAGATTCTTCTGCAATATTTGCAATATGTGGAAATTCTGCTTTAATTGCCTCATTCAATTCGCGGATGAGCGAAATTGCTTCCAAATTATGATTGCCACCAAAAATATTTGGAATCCATTCATCCGCCTTCCGACTGTAATCCAAATACAACATCGAAGCAACCGCATCAACCCGCAATCCATCTGCATGATAGCGGTCTATCCAAAACATCGCGCTCGAAATCAAAAATGCCCGAACTTCATTCCGTCCATAATTGAAAATCGCACTTTTCCAATCGGGGTGATAGCCCAAACGATTATCGGCGTGTTCATATAAGTGCGTGCCGTCAAAATCGTACAAACCATGCGCATCCATCGGGAAATGCGACGGAACCCAATCCAATAAAACGCCAATTTCGGCTTCATGCAATTTATCTACAAGATACATAAAATCTTGGGGCGTTCCAAAACGACTTGTCGGCGCAAAATAACCCAAAACTTGATAACCCCAACTCGGTTCATAAGGGTGTTCCATGACAGGCATCAACTCGACGTGCGTAAAACCTGTTGCTTTCATGTGCGGAATCAATTCATCCGCCATTTCCCGATAAGTCAACGAGCGATTGCCTTCAAAACCTTTTCGTTTCCACGAAGCCAAGTGCATTTCATAAACGCTCATTGGTTTAGGCTGACCTGCGGTATCACGTTGATGATTGACCCATTTTTTGTCCTGCCACTCATATTTTAAGTGCCAAACAATGGAAGCCGTTTTCGGCGGCGTTTCCCAATGAAAAGCAAAAGGATCTGTTTTTTCTAATAATCTTCCGTCAGCAGCCGTTAAAGCGTATTTATAAATTGTACCTTGACCAATATTCGGAATAAAAACTTCCCAAATCCCCGAGCTATCCCAGCGCGGATTCATTGGATTGCTTTCGACCTTCCAACCATTGAAATCGCCAATCACAGCAATCTTCGTAGCAGTTGGAGCCCAAACGGCGAATAAAACGCCCATCGTACCGTTACAACGGACGATATGACTGCCTAATTTTTCGTACAATTTGAAATGTTTGCCCGCTTTGAACAAGCTAACGTCGAAGTCGGTCAACAAGGATGCTTGATGAATTTCCATAATAGAATCGTTAGCCGTCGCAAGAATGTCGCTCGTACCAGGTACGGCGAAGGTTTTGTCGTTGTGATACACGGTTGGAATGGTTTTTAGTTGAGAAAAATCGTGCAAAGTTAGTTTATTTTGAGGCATCAACGACCTTTTTATTTAATTTTTTTGAAAAATTAAATTTAATATAGTAGCGATAGGGCAGTGTCCTATCGCTACTATCATTTTATTAATAAAAATTTATCATAATAAATAAACAATTGATAAATAATGATTTATTTAATTTTGTAGGACGATTGTTCTATATAAACCTCTATATTTCCAAGAAATATTTCTAAAAAAATAAAACAAGACTCTTTTAGAAAGAGAATATCATTTGTTCGTTCTCGATGTTTGTCTTTTTTACTCATGTTGTATCGTAATTTATCTCTGCCAAATTCAGCAAATGAATATTTGCCATGTGCTAAATCATTACGCCAAGTCACAATGTTTTGAACGGCTTTTCGTTCGGTTTCTTGTTTCAACATAGCGAGTTTAGTCACATCAATGCCATAATTCATTAAAAGTTCATCTACGGTTTTAGGGTCTAAATTGCCTTGAAACTCTTTTTCATTATCATTCACTTGTTTGTCTACATCTATTTTTAAGGTCTCAATTATATCCAGTAAAATAATTGCAATATTTAAATATTCATTTTTATTAAATTTGCTAACATGTTTTAGCCAAAATTTTTTAATCATTGGTGCCGCCTGTAAATACGTGATATTCGCATTGGTAATGGTTTTCAAAATGAATCGGTCGGCGTTAGAAATCGTAGATTCCAATAAATTATATAACAACAATACTGAATTCGATTTAAAAATATTAATCAAATCAACATCAGGCGTTTGCAATTTTAATTTTCTCAGCAAGGTTCGCACCGTTATTTCTACACTATTTCCTGTACTAATTTTCAAATCTTGCTCTGTAATGAGGTGAATGTTGCTGTCAACCAGAATCAACTGTGCTGGATCTACGGCTTCAAATTGCTCAATCAATCCAAAAAATAGTTCAATTTCTTTGATTCTATCATTAAATTTGTTTAAAACTTCGCCTTGATAAGCAAAAAGGTCGCTTTTGAGTTGGGATTGTACTTTTTTCATCGGCTTGAATTTAAAAGTTTATCTCTAACAATCGAAATTCGCTCTATGATTTTATTTGCTTCGTGCAAACCGTATTTTTGGCTAATACTGGTTTTAAAGGTTTCATCTCGCCGGACCCAATCTGTAGATTTTTTTTGATTTTTCAACACCGGTTTTTGCTTTAATGCCAGATGGACTCCAACTGCAATCGCTTCAAAAACGACTCGTGCGACCGATTTGGATTGTTCCCGTTTAAATCCATACTTAAAATTGTTTTTTACAAACTCCAACATCGTTACAAAATTTGTTTTGAGCCTTGTAACTTCTTGTTCATAAGCATTAAGATTATTTTCATGAAGTTGTTTAAGCCTAAAATTTTGCATCTGGTAAAAACTGGTTAAAAAATCGTCATTACCTTCATTAAATTCGGAAACGCGCTTGCCTGAGATATCAATGAAAGAAAGTTTATCCTCAAACGTTTCAGAAAGGGCGAAAAATCGCAGTGCTAACTCTTCTTCTTCTCGCCTGTCTTTGAAATAGTAATTAATTTGGCAAATAGACTGGTAATCCGTTTTTAATAAGTCACCACAAAAACGCACCAAATTATTAAATAATCCTGTATAAGATCCTCTACGTAACTCCATCAATTTCAATGGATTAGAAGTATTAATACGGTCAAACATGGCATTCTTAACTTCTTCGGAAGTTTCAGAATGCAAAATAATAATGTCAATTGTTACATCATTAAATTTATCTTTCCTGAAATCGGTTAATTCTGAGTAATGAAAACCATCTAATGCTTTAACGGTTTCCAATTTTGTTAGGCGAAATTTATTGCTTACAAAACCTGCAAGTGTTCTCAGTCTTTGAGAGCCATCAATCACCTCAAATTTGGCGATTTGTCCATAATCTTCATCATTTTCCTTTGTTTCACATACAAAGATGTCGGGTATCGGCAAACCAAGCAGTACCGATTCGATGAATTTAGATTTCATTGCGATCGTCCAAACATCTTCTCGTTGATAATCGGGAATGTAAAATTGACTATTTTCATATTTTTGGACTAAATCGGCAACTCGAAAAGGTTTTATTTTAAAACGAATTTGTTTTTCTTGTTGCCGAAGGGCATTTTCGGCTGTTTTTACGGCATCCATATTTTATAATATTTTTTACAATTTTTAAAACGAAATTAAATATAACATACGTTTGAAGTACAAATATAGCATTGAATATTTAAAAGAACCCATTTTTTAACAAAATAGGTTCTTTTGAATTCCATCTAATTGTGGAATGGCACCATACTTGCCTTTCAAATAATTTTTATCAAAAGCGGTTTCACTACGGACGGCTGCCTCTTTGTATTCCAACAAACTGTACAATTCGGTTGCTCCAAAACGGTTTTTCTCTGTGAACCAAATTTGGTCGCGCCGAAAAACGTCTTTCGTCAACAAATGCGTATCATGTGCCACAAAAATCAATTGTGCATGATTCGGATTCGCCGTATGAAACCAATCAATTAATTGTTTCGTCAACAAAGAATGAAGTCGCGCATCCATTTCATCCACAATCAAAATGCGTCCATTTTCCAACGCATCCAACCAAGGTCCCAATAAACTAATAATTTTCTGAGTTCCTTCCGACTCTTGTGATTCAAAATCAAAAGTAATTCGGTCTATTTCAACGCCATTTGCATCAAACTTTTTGTGCCAAGTTAACAATTTATCTTGTTGCTGTCCAAAACGTTGCAAAACACTTTTTAAAGCCGCATCTTGAATGGATTTTGGCAAATCCATCGGCGCATTCGTTTCAGATGTAATATTTTCAATATCTAAAAAAGGAATCCAATCAAGGAGTTGCTTCTTGAAAACAGGATTATTTTTAATTTTATCAATCGTGTATTGCCGATAAGCGACATCTTGTAAACCCGACACAAAACGAATATTTTTAAACCAATCAATCACTTTTGAAGCAATTTTCCCGTTATCGTGTGCTGCACGCGTCAAAAATAATACATTTTGTTTTGTTTTGTTTTCCAAACCTTTGCCTTCTTTGAAAGGCGTTTTAACCGAAATGCCCTTTTCATCCCGCGTAAATAACTCAATCTCCCGAATCGTATTGACATAAAACAGCCATTCCGAAATGACTTTTTCATTATCTAATTCAAAGCCGTACCGATAACGTTTCTCGTCCAAGATAAAATTGATTTCAAAAAAGGCGGGTTCCTCATCGGCAGCACTGTTGAGTGCGAACCGTTGCACAGGAATATTCATGCCTTCGCCGAGTGCATTTTTGTAAGAATCCAACAAAAAAGCCTTCATAAAACGAATGGATTTCAATAAATTGCTTTTGCCACTCCCATTCGCGCCATAAATAACAACACTTTTTAATAATGTGTATTTGCCTAATGTGTCGGTAAATACATGATTATCTTTATCGGGTTCTTTGATGGAACTGGATGCCAATAAACTAAGCGTTCCTTTTTCAAAAAAAGAAAGATGATTTGCGACGGAAAAATCTATTAACATGATGTCTAATTATATTTTTTGCAAAGGTAATCTTTTTTTATTTAAAAACTACTTTTTTGCAAAAAAAATACATTTTTTCCTTTTTTAAAACTGTTTTTTGCTTTAAAAAATAAAATAGTTATAAATGATACCAATTTCAAAAAAAAGATGCAATTTGCGCTCTATAAGTCGCATTATAGCGTCATTATGAGTTGATAATAGTATTATTAAATTTATTCATATAATAATAGATTGAAAATCAATGAGTTACAGCAAATATAAAAAAATCAAAACCGTTATTAAGAAATTCAATTTGGATTTGCAATTGATTGACTTATTTGACAACATCACGCCGACACCGCCGAGTGCTTGGTTGAAAGAAACCTTACGAAAATCAACGATTCAGCCTTTAATCAATGAAAAGGCAAAAGCAGAACGGATTATTTCTCCTATTTTGATGGAAATTGCAGAAGAATATGCGAGTCAAATTTCATTATTTTCAGGTGAAAATTTGGATGTCAATGAAGATTTGACAGGAGAATGTGATTTTTTCTTTGCGTTGCATCCGCCCAAATTATATATTGATGCTCCAATTATTACCTTAGTGGAGGCGAAAGATGAAGATATGGAACATGGACTTGCGCAATGCGCTGCACAATTGTATGGTGCAAAATTGTTCAATGAACAAGAAAATCGTTCGATTCCTGTTTTATTTGGTTGTGCAACGACGGGAACGGATTGGAAATTTATTCGTTTTGAAAACAATGTGTTTTACGCCGATAAAAAGATTTATACTGATATTTCTGAAATTTTAGGCGTTTGGCATCATGTCATTCAGGTTTTTTTGAAAAAATAAGGTATGAAAATCACAGGTTTTACATTCATTCGCAACGCATTAAAATATGATTATCCGATTTTGGAAGCGATACAATCCATTTTGCCGATATGTGATGCGTTCGTTGTCGCGGTCGGTAACTCCGATGATGATACCTTGAAATGGATTCAAAGTATTGATAATCAGAAGATTACAATTATTGAAACGATATGGGATGATTCGTTACGCGTTGGCGGGCGCGTGTTAGCGGCAGAAACGGATAAAGCGTTTCAAGCCATTTCTGCGAATACGGATTGGGCAATTTACATTCAGGGTGATGAAGTGATCCATGAAAAATATTTGTCTGTGCTGCATGAAAATATGAAACGGTATTTAAACGACCGTTCTGTGGATGGATTGTTATTAAATTATGTTCATTTTTATGGTTCGTATGATTATGTGGGCGCGAGTTCGGGCTGGTACGACCGCGAAATTCGAGTGATTCGCAATGATAAAAATATTTATTCGTACAAAGATGCACAAGGTTTTAGAAAATATAATGATAAAAAATTATCTGTAAAGCCCGTTGAAGCATTTGTTTATCATTACGGCTGGGTCAAACCGCCAAAAGCCATGCAGCAAAAACAAGAAAATTTTGGCAAATATTGGCATGACGATGAATGGATGAATAAGAACGTTGTCAAAACAACTGAATTTGATTACGCGAGTAATGTACACGCGCTCGCGCTGTTCACGGGGACGCATCCTGCGGTGATGGCGCAGCGCATTCAAACAAAAAATTGGAAATTCGATTATGATATTGCGTTCAATCGGACGACCTTTAAAGAAAAATGTAAAACGTTTTGTAAGCGATATTTGGGTTTAGATTTCAATCATAAAAATTATAAAATCGTATAAATCAGCCACGAATTACACGAATTTTTCACGAATGAGTGATACAAATTCGTGAAAATTCGTGTAATTCGTGGCTGACTCGTAAAATTCAAACGAATAGCCGCTTCAAAACAAGGCATTCATATCCAACACATTATCCACCAAACCCAGACTATGTTTATTGTGCATCAAGCCAAAAGTCGTTATGAGTACGATGAAAATTTGCTTTTTGGTAGCGGTTACGTGGCGAAAAACGCTCTTTTTTCGGCGCAAATGGTCAGCATCTGTTTTGGTTAAAACCCATTCATCGTTATAAAACTTCACTTCACATAAAGAAATAACATTATCTTGTCGGTCTATCAATAGGTCAATTTGCGCACCTTCATTTTCATCCGTTGCTTTTGCCAAAAAACTGTATTGATTGGTGTGAACGCCCGAAATCCCCAAAGCAGCTTTAATATTATCAATATGATTAAAACAAATATTTTCAAAAGCATAACCACTCCATGTAATCCAAGTTTGAGATTGACTCAAAGATTGCCATGAAATGGTTTCTTTTGCGGGTATATCTCGAATAAATTTCAAATAAAACAAGGAATAACAATCCGTCAATCGAAAAAGGGTATCTTTTTTCTTCTTCCCGAACGGAATGTAGGAAGCAATAAAACCCGATTGTTCCAATTCTTGCAGCATCGTTGTCAAACTGCCGCCATCTAATAAACGCGTTTTGGCAATCAGTTCGGTACGACTCATGCCTTTCCAAGTGGACGAAAGTACTGAAATGATAGATTCGTATCGGTCTGGATTCGCAAACAAGGAACTGTACAAATTATCAAATTCGGTTCGTAACAAACCGTTGGTGTGAAAACAGATATTATCAATATTTTGAATAGCACTTTTGCCGCCCTCGACCTGATCCAAATAATGCGGGATGCCGCCCATCGTCATGTAAAGTAACAACAATTGATAGCGGTCAAAAACAATGTATTTTTCTATAAAATAAGCTTCCGTTTCTGCAAGCGTAAAGGCTTGTAGGTGAATCCTACGAGTCACACGGTTGTGTAAACCGCCTTTGTCATTGATGACTTTTTGAATCATCCAAGCGGTAGCCGAACCACAAATTACCACCACAATATTCATTTTGACCGCATAACTATTCCAAAAATAGCCAAAACCTGTAATAAAATCCGATTTTCCATTCGCCATCCAAGGTACTTCATCTATGAAAACAACTTTTCGCTGTTGTGGATTCCCTAATGATTCAAGATGTGTTTTCAATTGATGAAACGCCTCCAACCAATCTATGGGTGGCGTTGGCAAGGTCGCTGATTTTTGAGCATCTTTTAGACTGTACGCAAAATTTCGTAATTGTTGCTCTTTCGTGCCATCCTTCAAGCCTGTCAATTCAAAATGGATTTTTCCTTCAAAAAAAGACGTTATCAAATAGGTTTTACCCACGCGCCTTCTTCCGAAAACGGCTATTAATTCTGGCTTTTTAGACGCGTATGCGTTTGCCAAAACATCCATTTCTTTTTTTCGCCCTATCATATTTACAAATTTAATTGGTGAAATAAAAAGAATCTAAACAGATTCCGCAGATTATCAAGTTATAATCTGCGGAATGTGGGCAAAAATACATAGATTCCGCAGATTATCAAGTTATAATCTGCGGAATGTGGGCAAAAATACATAGATTCCGCAGATTATCAAGTTCTAATCTGCGGAATGTTGGCAAAAATACATAGATTCCGCAGATTATCAAGTTCTAATCTGCGGAATGTGGGCAAAAATACATAGATTCCGCAGATTATTAAGTTCTAATCTGCGGAATGTGGGCAAAAATACATAGATTCCGCAGATTATCAAGTTCTAATCTGCGGAATGTGGGCAAAAGGAATGTTTTCAACTAAAAAAATAACATAACATGGTTTAAGCCGATAACCTTTACACGAAAAAACTAAATTTCGCTGTTCAAACTCTAAATGTTTAAACAGTGGATTGCCTTTTTGACGAATATGATCCATATGTGAAATATCAATTTCAGTATCATTTGCACCTTGTGGCAAGGGTAATTGTTCCAGACAATACGCACATAACCCGCCCTGCTCTTGATGCAAATGCAGGGCAAGCCGTTTTCGCTTGCCTTTGCTTGATGTATCCCATGCAATCGGCTTGGATTTAGCAACGTACTCGCTAAATGGTTCACATGGCTTTGATTTATCTATGTACCGCATTAGACAGCCGTTTTTTTCTTATATAAAATTTTAAAAGTATGTTCTGCCCGTTTAATGAATGGGTCATCCGTTCCAAAACGATGTGTCAGTTCATTCATTAATTGTTTGGTCACAGGTTTTTCAAAATCAAGAGGGTTTAACAATTGAGATAATTCTGTAATTTTAGCTTCTGCTGCTTTATCCCGCAATCGCACGCGCATGATTTCCTCTAAAATTCGATTCGGCTCGACACCACTATTATGTGCATGCAAATCAGCGAGACTAATTGCCAATTTTTTATTGGAATTTTCTTCTTGTGTCAAAATTAAAACTTGTTCGGGCAATATATCATATCCCGAAATCACCAAAGGCGAATGCGTCGTAACCACCCATTGAATTTTTGGAAAGATTTCTTGTAATTTGCTCATGACTTTGCGCTGCCAACGCGGATGTAAGTGCAAATCAATTTCATCAATCAAAACAATGCCTTGACCTTCTTTGAGTGGGTCTTTTGCCTCTGGATTCGCCAATGCTAATCGCCGTGCTAAGTCGCCAACCAACATTAACAACGATTTCTCGCCCGATGACAGTAAATTAACATCAATTGCAGTATTATCTTTCTCGACAATTAATCTGTAATCCCGTTTTCGAGTTCGGTCTGTGTAAATTGCCTTAAAAGTAGGTGTTGCATCATCGTTTAAAACCTCGAAAATCGCATTTTTAACGGTTTCCAATAAGAAACGATCGGTTTTTAGATTATCTTCTTTCCAAATGAACCATTCTAAGAACCATTTGAAATTCAAGGCTTTTCCATTGAGTGCATCATCATAAGCATTTATTTTTTCGGTATTGGCGTTTTCTTCAAAATTATCTTTGGCATTTAGGGCATTTCGTTCGGTTGAATAGTACAGTAAAACAGGCAAATTACTGGAATCCAATAATTCTGCCCCTATTTTATCATCCGTTTTGATGCGGGTATCCAATATTGTTTTAAATATTTTCCAAGATGTTTCCTCAAGTCGTTGTTCTATATTCGTTTTATAATTAAAAATTGATAATAAAACTTTGATATTTGTAATAAGTTGTTTTTTAGTAACTTGAATATCATCATTTTTATAAATATTTTTTAAATCAAGTACTTTTTTCGATGGTAATTTTATTTTTTCAACAAAAACCGTTAATGCATTTGCAATTCCTTCCAACAAAGCCGTTTTGCCTGCTCCATTTTCGCTAATCAAAACCGTCAATTTATCATCAAAATGGAGTTGTATATGCTCAAAAAGTCTGAAATTTTTGAATTCGATATTGGATAATTTCAATTCAAGTTTCATTCATCTAAATTTAATTTATTAAAAAAATATATTTATGTAAATGTTCTCACGGAGAATTCGTCGTCAAAGGTAAACGTTTTGCAAAAATCCATAAAATTTTTTGCCCCGAATTAGACATAAATTCGGGGCAAATATAATTTTTAAATGGTTTCAATCTTAAAAACGCTACTTAAGTTCCTACAATTTGAACCCATAAGTGTTCATCAACACATCTTTGTAAGAACTGAGCCATTTCATCAAAATGCGTTTTCCATGTCAAATAGTACGCTTGATCCATTGTGCTGATGATTTGCTCTAAGCCACTCAAGGCAATTTGAGGGACAAAATAGCGTACCGAATCATACTCGTCCCCATAATAGGCTGAGACATCTATCAAAAAAAAGAAATTGATGTATTTAGTCCACAAACCATAACTTTCAGCAAAGGCTTGATTCGAATTGCCTAAGTAATCGTAAAAAAAAGAGCCTTTGAAATCTTGCGCTATCTCAAATTCATAAGTAGGCTCTCTTGTTTCTTTGTTTTTGTAAGCCCAAATACATAGGTAAACGCCCATAATATTTTATTTTTTTGTAATAAATTAATTTTTCAAACCTTGCATTTCCACCAATTTGAAATACGCTCCTTTTTGTTTCAACAATTGTTCATGGGTACCGCGCTCGACGATTTCACCTTGATTTAAAACAATAATTTGATTTGCATGTTGCACCGTACTCAACCGATGCGCAATCACTAACGCCGTTCTATCGCGCATCAATTCATTCAAAGCTGCTTGAACTGCCTTTTCTGCTTCGGAATCCAACGCAGAAGTGGCTTCATCCAAAATCAAAATCGCAGGATTTTTCAATAAAGCGCGTGCAATTGTCAATCGTTGACGCTGCCCACCACTTAATTTAACGCCTCTGTCACCAATATTGGTTTGAAAACCTTGTTCGGTTGCCATGATAAAATCATAAGCATTGGCTGATTTTGCCGCTTGCATCACATCATTCGGATTTACATTTTGTAAACCAAAAACGATATTATTATAAATCGTATCATTGAAAAGTACCGCATCTTGCGTCACAATCCCCATCAAACTCCTTAAATCTGAAACATTTATATCTTTGATATTTTTATCATCTATTAAAACCTTGCCTTCCGTACAATCATAAAAACGCGGCAATAAATCGGCAATCGTACTTTTGCCCGCGCCCGACGCGCCCACAAGTGCGACAATATGACCTTTTGGGATTTCAAACGAAATGTTTTTTAAAATTTCTTTTTCACCTGATTTGTAATGAAAACCAATATTTTGATATTCAATTTTATGGTCAAATGAATTTAAGATTAACGGATGCACAGGGTCGGTAATCGTTTCCTTTGCCATTAAGATTTTATCTACTCGGTCAACGGCTGCCAATCCTTTTTGAATATAATAATACGCTTCCGCAATTGCCTTAGAGGGTTCAATCACCGTGAAAAACGCATATAAAAAAGCGATAAAGCCTGCACCATCCAAATCACCCAATTGCACCCGTTTGAAACCGTACCAAACCAAAATACAAACCACTGAAACACCTAAAAATTCCGTCAAAGGTGATGATAAATCGCGTCGCCGCAAGATTTTAGTCAATAAATTTCGAAAATCATTGTTGACTGTTCCAAACTTTTTGTATTGATACGGTTCTGCATTGAAACCTTTGATGACGCGCAAACCACCTAATGCTTCTTCCAAAACGGCAATTAATTCACCTAATTTGCCATGTAACTCAGTGGAATCCTTTTTTAAGGTGCGCCCAATCCCGCCAATTACAACGCCTGTGACCAAAATTAAAAGCAAAACAAAACTGGTCAAAGGTGTACTGAGTTGTAACATGACGAAAATAGACCCAATAATCGTCAATGGTTCTCGAATGAATTTTTCTAAGACATTTAAAATACTCCATTCAACTTCTTGCACATCGGTTGCGATGCGCGAAAGTAAATCCCCTTTGCGTTCGTCACTGAAATAACTCAATGGCAAACGCAATGTTTTTTCAAACAATTCTTGTCGAATATCACGAACAATTCCATTGCGTAAAGGGGTGATAAAGTATAATGAAAGGTATTTAAACAAGTTTTTAAAGAAAAAAACGATTGAAATGCCCGCACATACATAAATTAAAGCCCGTTCTTTCCCAAAATGAACAATAATTTGCCCCAATTCATAATAAAATGTTTTAACTAAAACACTGATATTCCATGTAAAAGTCGGTTTTACGGTCGGCGGCACTTCGATTCCCAATAAAATTTGTAAAAAAGGTATCAACATCGGGATACTGATGATGGAAAAAACGACCGTTAAGATGTTGCAGAGGACGTTGTAAAAGATATTCCACCGATACGGGCGCAGGTAATGTGCGAGTCTTAAAATATTTTGTTTCATATTATCGAAATGTTGATTTCAATTTTTTTATCATCATCTAAGACACGAATTGTACGAATGTTCACGAATGGTGCTTCTTTCGTGAACATTCGTACAATTCGTGTCCCTTTTTTGAGTTTGCAAAGGTCTAAAATTTTTAAACACCTGTTTATCTTTTTTTTCAAACCATTCATCCAATTTTTTGGCAACTTGTTTGCCGTTGAACACATCTTTGTTTTAAATATCAAAAAAATGATGACAAGATTACAATTATTCTCTATTTGTCTCGCTACGACAAGCACGTTGACAGCCCAAACAACGCTTAAAAGCACCGTCACTGACGACAAAGAACAACCCATTCCGTATGCAAATGTATTGTTATTGAATGCCAAAGATAGTGTTTTTATCAAGGCGAGTATTACCGACGATGCAGGCAAATGGGCTATTGAATCGGTCGAAAAAGGCACGTTTTTAGTCAAAACCATGATGACAAGTTTCAAAACCATTGTTTCAGAACCGATTGTCGTCAATGGCGAAAAAGAATTAAATTTGCCCACAACACGCCTTCAAATACAGTCCGCAGAACTTCAAACGGTCGAAATCGTTCAAAAAAAACCGTTTTTGGAGCAACGCGCGGGTAAAATGGTGGTCAATGTCGCCGAAAGTATCGCAGGTTCGCAAGGCAATTTGTCGGATGTACTCAAAAAAGTGCCAGGTCTTATTATCATTAATAATCAAGTCAGTATGGCGGGTAAATCGGGCGTAAGCATCTTGTTAGACGGCAAACCAACCGAATATATGGATTTGGACGCGCTCCTCAAAGAAATGCCCGCCGACCAAATTGACCGAATTGAAGTTGTTTCTCAA
>JBEEMZ010000100.1:0-16833 GCA_041192405.1 Bacteroidota bacterium
AGGCTGACGCTGAACACATCAAAACCTTTTGACTTATATTTGCTGTACAAAGCGACCACATTCGGATTTTCCTTCCGACACGGCCCGCACCAACTCGCCCAAAAATCCAATAAAACAATCTTGCCTTTCATGCTACTCAATGCAAGCGTTTTCTTACCCGAAGTATCTGCCGCCACTATTTCTGGCGCAGGCACATTCAACAAATTTGCCCGAATAAAACTTAATTGTTGTCCAATTTGATTGGCTTGGTCTTTATTATCCGCGCCGTACATGCGCAAATAACGTTCGCCATATTCCAACGCCAAAGGCATCTTTTTTTCAAATAAAACATTGGTAATTGCACTCAATATATATTTGTACGTTTTAGATTTGTCCGAAACTTGACCTAATAATTTATCAAAATATTGTTTTTGTTCGGCTTGTTTCAAACCCATTTGCGGAAGCAACAAAATATTTGCATAATTACGTACATGTTCCGCAATTTGCGGCACGTCGTCATAACCTGCGTCTTTGAAATTGACAAATTGGAAATATTCAGATGCAAAATATGATTTTTCATCGGCAAATTTGGATTTATTTTTTGCATTTTGATACGTCACATACGTATCTGCGGCAACTGCTTTTGCAAAAAAAGATTTTTTCTTATTCAACGAATCCAAAAATTTAACGCGCTCTTTATCCAAGATGTTCATCTTCGTTTCTAATTCAATCCGTTGAATATCAATTGTTTTTGCAGTAGCATAATCTTTATATAATTTATCCAACCGAATTTTAAAACCATTGATGCGTTTTTGAATCGCATCCATTTCATTATTCAACTTGGATTGCGCGGTGCCTGTCGGCAAATTGAAACACGGACCTGTCAAAGTAACGCGCTCCTCCGTTCCTAACACAAACTGTTTTAACTTTTGCTGTTCAACACCGACACCTATGTAATAATATTGTGGCGTTTGCGTCATCGGGACGGCTGCGGTGAAAAGATGCGTTTTTGCATCTTGCTTGATGGTTTGCACGGCTTTGTAATACATGCCATCGAATTTGTACAACGTGAGCGAATCCCACATGGAACAATTGTCAAAATTGCAAGTCAAAGTGACAAATTTTTCTGGTGGCGTATTTTTCGCCATCGAAACGGTGCTGAAACCCAGCGTTAAACTCAAAAGGTGTAGCAATTTCATCCTAATAATCTGTTTTTTTTAAATAAAAAGTATATATGGTTGGAATTAGAATACTTATGATTTTAAGGATTTCAAGGATATTTTTATTGAAGAGCGTAAATTACAACTAAAAAATACTCTTAAAATCCTTAAAATCATAAGCATCCTAATTCAATAAGTCTATAAATGCTTGTTCCGAAAGGATTTGTACCGTTCCGAGCGTCTGCGCCTTTTTCAATTTCGAGCCCGCTTTCTCGCCCGCCACCAAAATATTCAACTTCGCACTCACGCCTGAAGCAATCGTTGCACCTGCGGCGGCGGCTGCTTTTTCCGCATTTTCACGCGTATATTGCGTGAGCGAACCTGTGAATAAAATCGTCTTGCCCGAAAATACGCCATCCGTTGCAACCGCAGGTTTTTTATCTTCTGCCGTCGGCTTCATATTAACGCCAAGAAGTTCCATTTCTTTTAAAATCGCAATATTTTTTTCATTTTGAAACCAATTAATGACATTTGTTGCCACAACGGGCCCCACATCTTTGATAGCTGTGAAATGCGTTGATTCCCACTCTTTTAAATCCAAAACATGTTCAATTTCCGCCGCCAATAATTTGGAAACTTTCCGCCCCAAATGATGAATGCACAAACTGTATAAAACGCGTTGAATTGGATTTTGCTTCGCTTTTTCGACTGCTTTTTGAATGTTTTCCGCCGAACGCTTGCCAAAACCGTCCAATTTAGCTATTTTTGAATAATCCAATCGATAAAAATCAGCAATATTTTTCAACCAACCAATTTGTTGAAGCCGCCGAACGGTTGATTCACTCAAACCTTCCATATCCATCGCGTCTTTGGAAACGTGGTGAATCATGCGCTGCATATCCTGCATGCCACACGTGCAATTTGGACAACGCCAAGCCGCTTCCGTGCCTGTGCGGACTAATTCAACCTTTTCTGAGGTATTCGCAGGGCAAAATTTTGGAAATTCGACGGGTATTTCCGTGCCATCGCGCAATTCCTCCATTGCTTTGACGATGTATGGAATCACATCACCTGCTCGCTCCACCAAAACGGTATCACCAATCCGCAAATCTTTCGACCGAATAAAATCTTCATTATGCAGCGAAACCGATGAAACCGTTACGCCCGCCAACTGCACAGGTTCTAATTTCGCAACAGGGGTAACGGAACCCACTTTCCCCACTTGATATTCAATATTTAACAACTTTGAAGTAGCTTGTTTCGCCTTGAATTTGAACGCAACTGCCCATCTCGGATGATGACTCGTGAATCCACAACGTTCTTGCGTTGCTAAATCATTGACTTTCACTACCATTCCATCAATTTCGTACCCATAACGGTCGCGTTTTTCTTGCCAAGCGTTGCAAAAATCAGTCACTTCGGCGATATTTTTACAAATTTTAGTCTCCATTTCAGGGATTTTGAACCCTAATTCGCCTAATAATGCAATCGTTTCATGATGCGTTTTGAATTTTCCCAACATATTGTTGTCATTTTTATCCACTGCGTAACCCAATTGATACACAAAGGCTTCCAAACCGCGTTCCGCAACATCCGCAGGATGCTTGGTTCGCAAACAACCTGTTGCCGCATTGCGAGGATTTGCGAACAAGGTTTCGCCATCTTCTTCGCGTTTTTTATTGACTTTTTCAAAAACATCCTTGCGAATCAACGCTTCTCCGCGCAATTCGGCTCTGTAAATGCCATGTTTGGAAAATTCGGCACGTAACGGAATGCTGCGCATCATCCGTGCATTCGCAGTCATTTCCTCCCCATTTTTGCCATCGCCGCGAGTCGCAGCGCGAACAAAAATATCGTTTTCGTACAATAAAACAATGGTTCCACCATCAAATTTGGGTTCAACGCAATATTCAATTTCAACATCTGTTGCAATCAAACCCGTTTTTTTGACTTGCGCATCAAAATCGTTCAAATCAACTGCGTTATAAGAATTATCCAATGATAACATTGGAATTTGATGCGGCACAGATTGAAAGGCACCCGTCAAATCGTCCGAAACCCGTTGTGTTGGCGAATCCAATGTTTTCAAATTAGGATACAACGCTTCCAAAGATTGTAATTTTTTGTAAAGCATATCATATTCATAATCAGAGAGTTGAGGATTATTGAGCACGTAATAACGATGCTCATGATACGTAATCACGTCTTTCAGCGCAGCGATTAAAGCAGCCGCTTCTAACGGATTCGGGATAGCGTTATCCTTTAAAATTTTTTTAGATAAGTCGAATAGGCGACGTTGCACTTCGGGTGTGTACATGATGATGACGTTAGATTTTGAATGAATGGATAGAATTTTCGATGGCAAAGGTACTTTTTTTTTGAAATTCCACCAATTATTTTAAAACATTTAATTTATTATTATAAACTTTTTGTGTATAATTCGCACATCCTTTGGCAAATTTGTGATATACTTGCTCTAAATATATTAAAAAAGTTGATTAGCTTTGCCAAAAATTATCTTATGTTTATACCACAAACTCATTATGTCGTTGATAGTCAAGGACAGAAATTTCATGTATTAGTTGGAATAGAAGATTGGGAACAATTCACTCAATCGTTACAACAAGTTCAAAATCAATTGCTTACGCAACGTAAACAATTGGAAGATACGAAAATAGCAAATGCCCATTTGCAACAGGCTCATAAGGAGGATATATTACATTTTATCAACAAACTGAGCCGCGAAACAGGAAAAATCTATAGGCTTCCCACAGAGGCAGAGTGGGAGTTTGCAGCGCGTGGAGGGAATCAAAGCAAAGGTTTTAAATACAGTGGAAGCGATCATTTGGACGATGTTGCTTGGTATGACAGCAATTCTAACTCTAAAACACATCCAGTTGGCGAAAAAGCTGCAAATGAGTTGGGCATTCATGACATGTCTGGCAATGTATGGGAATGGTGTGTGGGTAGTAAGGTTCGTGGCGGTAGTTGGTTCCATGTTGAGCGATTTTGTCGCACCTCGTTTCAAAGTCGTTCGGATACTTTAGTGCCGTTCAATGGCTTAGGACTCCGCTTGGTTCGTATTTCCAATCAATCGGCGAGTTCATCAGACTCAATGTTGATCAAAACCCCAAGTTTGAGTTATCTTACAACGCCTAAAGATTTATCATTGGGTAGGGGCAGCAGAAAAAGAATTAAAACGTAAAAACAGTACGAATTTTAAACCGTGCTCTTCTGATGGATTGAAATGGTTTACATGGTTGCCAAAACACGGCAGCCATGCAAACCATTCCCATCCATTATTGTGTTATAATTAAAACAAAAAGCCTTGATAAGTCAGCGATTTATAGCGGTTACAAATCGTTTAAAATAATATATTTATTATAAAATTTTGATAAAATTAATAAAATTAGAATATAATTTTAAAAAATGTTTAAAAATTAGAATAAAAAATAAAGTTGGAATACTTTTTGTTAATACTGCAAAATAGTTAGAGGCTGGATTTAAATTTAAAAAGAGGTAACCTTGCGAAATATCAAAAAAAAACTTACTTTTGCTGTGTAATGTTCAACAAAATAATTAAATGGAATGTCAAGACGCGATAATATTCATCAAGAGATTCGTTCCGCATTGGAATTAGAAGGTTGGGAAATTACGCATGACCCGTTGCCCGTGAAAATCGGACGCAAATCAACTGAAATTGATTTAGGAGCAGAGCGTATTTTAGCCGCCGAAAAAGGAACTGAAAAAATTGCCGTTGAGATTAAAAGTTTTATCAATTCTTCGGTCATTAGTGATTTTTATAGAGCGTTAGGTCAATTTTTATTGTATGAACGGGCGTTAAAAATACAGGATCCAACGCGAAAATTATATTTAGCATTACCATTTGCCGCGTATGATGAATTATCGAAAGATATTTTTGCTTATGTCGGTTTTGAAGATTTGCATCATCAAATTATTGTTTTCAAATCGAATAAACAATTATTATGGGTAAAGTAAAAGTAAATCGTTATAAAAAAATGGTGCGTACGATGTTAGAAGACATTGCGCAACGCTTTCGGCGTAATAGTACGTGGGAAATCATTGAGGCTTATGATGATAAACGCGGACAATATTTATTGTTTACGGATGGTTGGAAAGAAGATGTCCGCGATTATGGTTGCTTCATGCACATTCAAGTGCGGGAAGATGGGCTTATTTACATCCGTCGGGATGGCACCGATTTAGATATTGGACAGCAAATTTTGGAAACAGGTGTTCAAAAAAAGGAAATGATTATTGGTTTTCATTCTCCGATGATGCAGGCTTGGTCGGAATTCGCGACAGCGTAAGACTAAAATGGATTGACCTTTTTATAAAGTATTGGTAATCAATAGATTGACTAAAAACGCAGATGCGGTTGCAACTCGCACAGTGGTTGAAGATAATTTGTATGTCTGCCCAAATACGGCATGTTCCTTTTATGGTTAAAGTTCGATTTTCTTGTTTGCGTTCTTCAAAGCGCATGAGTACCGCATTCATGGGTTCAAGCGATTAAAAAGTTCTTGGCGCAATTCATAATCAGCTTTATCATTCAGTTCGATGAAACGAACGATTCGAGTTTGAAACCGCCGTTGACGCGATAGCGGCAAATCTTGAAATTTAAACCCATTCAATAAGGTTAATTTCTTTAAATGATTCAAAATCAATTGATTATCTAAAAAAGCTTCCAACGTATTTAATCGTTGCAAACCATCTATCAAAGCAAATCGCCCACCTTTGCTGCCCGCCACAAAAATATAAGGAATCGGCAAGCCAATCAACATGCTCTCAATAAAAGCGGCTTGCTGTTTTTCATCCCAACTAAAAGGGCAATGATCTCTGGGTACAAATAATTTTTGTTGGTCGGTTGCGCCCAATTTGGTACAAATGGACTAATTCCTCAATTGAATATTCTTTCATTCGATAATTTGTAATCTTCTGAAAATTAAGGATTTGTTTTTCAGCAGCGATTTGTTCTTCCTCTGAATATTTAAAGGCTCCCATAAATAGATATGTTTTTTTAATGAATGTGTGCAAAAATACTAAAACCTTAACATTTTAAGCGTTTATATTGTTCGCCTACACGGCAAATTACAAACGGTTCTCCATTACCCAAAATCTGATAATTTTAATTCATTTGATTTCAAAAAGCACTTTACGAGCATTTTATCTCCAAAAATAATATTCGTGCATGCTCGTCGAAAAATCATTAAAAATATTGCAAAAATATTTAAAAATCAACCTAAATTTGTCGGAGAAACTTATTTTTTCAATTTAAACAAAACGCAGGATGAAAAAGTTTGTAATTTTAAGTATCGCTATAGGAGGCATTCTATGGTCTTGTAAGAAGAATACGTTGCGGTCGTTGACGTATGCTAACAGGTGAAAATTGTAAATAAAACCTTCACGCATTTCTCGGTTTATAATTGCCTTTGCACAAGATGTGCAGTAAGACGACGGCCCGATTAAAAACTTGCGCTTCATGGCGTATTTTTCTAAAAAAAATAGGGCAGCGGATACATCATTTTTAAATCATTGATAATCAGTAACTTAAAAAACCTATGTGTCCTCCGTCCCTATGTATTTCAAAAAAAAATTACTTTTTTTTGAAAAAAAAAATCAGAAGTTACAAACAAATCTTATCTTTGCGCTTCAAAATCCATTCATAAAGAAAAAGAATAATGAAAAAAGATATTCATCCTAAAAATTATCGCATGGTCGTTTTCCGCGACATCTCGAATGACGAAGCTTTTTTGACGCGTTCCGCAGTCAATTCCAAAGATAAAATCACTTGGACAGATGGCAAAGAATATCCATTGATAAAAATGGAAATTTCAGCATTTTCGCATCCGTTTTTCACGGGCAAAATGAAACTCGTAGATACCGCAGGTCGGATTGACAAGTTTAATAAGAAATTTTCTAAGTTTTCTAAATAATTAGTTAGTTGGTTGGTTCGTTATTTAGTTAAAATATTGATAGTCAATATTTTAACTAAATAACGAACCAACTAACTAACCAACTAACGCTCCACTAAATCCCACAGATTGCCATACAAATCGGCAAATACAGCCACTTTTCCATACGTTTCTTCGGAAACGGGGCGAATAATCGTTACTTTTTGGTTTAAAAGATTTTGATAATCGCGGTCAAAATTATCCGTATGCAGGAATAAAAACACGCGTCCACCTGTCTGATTACCAATTCGACTTTTTTGGGTTTCGCCTGCGGCTTTCGCTAATAATAAACAACATTCTGTTGCACCTTGTGGCGCGACAAGCACCCACCGTTTCGTCTCGCTCAACGGCGTATCTTCAATCAAGGTGAAATGAAGTTTTTGCGTGTAAAACGCGATGGCTTCGTCGTAATCGTCCACGACCAATGCAATATGAGCAATTTTTTGTTTCATAAACTTAATTTTTGCCACAAATTTCACCAATTTTTCACCAATTTTTCACAAAATAATTCGTGCAAAATTCGTGGCAAAATACAATTTTAGCACAGAGCCTTACGTTTAGCGAAACGGTTATTTAAAGAATGATTGTAAAATAAAGTATCTATTTGTCTTATCATAAAAAATTGATAATCAATGCTTTACAAATTCATCATTCATCATTCATCATTCATCATTTCCCAAAATAATGAGATTTCTTTGCGGAATCAGCCTAATTTTAGCATTCAACGCGTGCAAGTCAGACCAACCGACCGAACGCAAACGAGATATTCCAAATATTTCACACATTCAACCCGTGTCATTAACGGTGCATCGGTTCGACCAAGATTTGTTAAAAATAGATACCAATCAAGCCTTGATTGGCATTAAAAATTTGCAAAAAAAAGATACTTTATTCAACAATTTGTTTTTTGAACGAATCGTTGGCATTAAACATTCACAGGATTCAATAGGTGAATATTATGATAGAGCGCGTGAATTTTTAACACATCGTTCCGTTCGCCGTATTGCGGATACAACGCAAATCGTATTCAAAGATTTCAATAAGATTCAAAATAGTTTGCAAGAAAATTTTAGGTATTACAAATTTTATTTTCCAAATAAAACGATTCCCGAAATTTACACGTTCGCGGCGCAATATAATTATGGTGTTGTGGTGCTGCCGAACAATGGTTTAGGCATCGGTTTAGACCTATTTTTGGGGGCGAATCATCCCGATTATGCAGACCCCATTTTGCAATATCCCGCTTATGTTCGGCGGACTTTTGACATCACGCATTTGCCTGTGCGCGTGATGGAGGCATTAGTGCAAGATATGATGCCGAATTTGTCCGATTCGGAAAACAAATTGTTAGATTTTATGATTCAAAATGGAAAACAAATGTATGTGGTTGAAAAATTGTTGCCGAATTTGCCCGATAGCGTACTTTGGGGGTACACCGCCGCACAAACGGATTGGTGCAAAAAAAATGAAGCAGGCATTTGGTCGCATCTTGTGAAGGAAATCCCAAAAACGAATCAAAATTTATTATATTCAAATAAGTATAAAGATATTATCAAATTATATTCGCCCGCGCCCAATTCGCCAGGGATGCCGCCCGAAGCTCCTGGACGAACAGGCAATTATATTGGCTTGCAAATCATTCGACAATATATGGAGCGTTTTCCGAATACGAGTTTAGAACAATTGTTGCAACTCAAAAATGCAACAAAAATATTGGAAGCATCCAAATACAAGCCTTGACGATTTTTTTTAAACACATCGGGGCATAGGAAACATAGATTTTTTTTAAACACTTGATAACCAATGCTTTAAAAAATCTATGTTTCCTCTGTCCCTATGTGTTTCAACCTATTCAACAACGCCTGTGATATACAATTTCTCTGAAAAACCTTGTCCATTCAGCCAAACCGTGATTTTTTTCTTAAAAAAACCTTTTTTTTGAGCATCGTATTGGACAGGAATTTGCCCTATCGCACCTGCGGCAATCGGCGTTTCGGTTCTATCGGCTTCTGTGCAACCACATTCGGTGCGCACATTATCAATCACAATCGGCAAATCGGTTCTATTTTTGAATTTGAAAACCGTTTGAACAGGTTTTCCTTGCGGAATCGAACCAAAATCATATTCCGTCGGGGTGAGCCATTCCATTTTGGAAGGCGCAACGATTAAAGCGAAAATCAATAAAACAATAGGCATTTTTGGAATAATTTTTTGATAAGAACGTTAAGTAATCATTATTATTGGTTAGTTCGTTAGTTCGTTAATTGGTTGGTCGGTTGGTTCGTTCGTTTGTTGGTTAAAACAATGATTATCAATATTTTAATCAATCAACGAACGAACCAACCAACTAACTAATTAACCAACTAACTAACCAACCAACTAACTAACTTATAAATCAATTTGTTATGTTTGGAAATTTATTAGGCGGCATGGAGGAAAAACAAGAAGCCATGCGTCAAAAATTAGCTGCCACAACCGTCACAGGAACCGCAGGCGGCATCACTGTCACCGCAAATGGCAATCGAGATATTGTAAATATTCAAATTGACTCCGCCATTCTGACCGATAAAGAACAATTGGAAGATTTATTGGTAGTTGCCATCAACCGAGCGTTGAAAGCGGCATTAACACTTGAAGGCGATGCTGCTCAAAACTTATTACAAGAAAGTCTGGGTGGCTTTGGCGGCTTGGGTAGTTTATTTTCTTAAAACCTTGATAATCATTGAAAAAAACATTTATGAGACTTATAATGCGACCTAAAATCAACGCTAATAACGGTAACGGTAAAGATAAGGCAATGCCTTATCTCTACTACTGCTACTACGCGGTGCGCAACATGTGGGCAATATTAGCCCTATTAAATTGCCTACCCGCAACGATACAGGCACAAGAACCTGCGCCGATTGCTTATTTTTCATTTGACCAATGGCCCGTGCTGGATCAAAGCGGTAATAATAGTAAAATTGTTTTTGACCAAAACTTTGATTCCACTTTACATTGCGGCGCGAAAGGCAATGCCGTTCGTTTGAACGGGATTAATAGTGAAATTTACTTTTTGAGTCCGTCGGTTTTCGACAATTTTCGGACGGGCGATTTTTCATTAAGTTTCTACTTCAAACCTTCTAATGCGGGTTATGGCGAATTGGATATTTTTTCCAAACGACGCGCTTGTACGCAAGATAGTTCGTTTGCCATCAAATACATACCGTCTTCCAATCAATTAAAAATTGAATGCACGGAAACTTCCCGCAAACAAGCCTCGTTCACGGCTCGAATGCCGTATGGACGTTGTTGGCAACATGTGGTCGTCGTTCGTGCCTATAATAAGGTGTCGCTTTACGTGAATGGCAAATATTTGGACTCACGCACAACCACAAATCGAGTTGCATTGAACAATGATCAACCGCTTATGATTGCAAAAAGCCCTTGTTTGGCGACGACGGATAAGAAATTTATTGGATTTTTGGACGAAATCCGTATTTATCCGACGGCGTTGACCGAAGAACAAATTGGCAATTTGTATTATAAACCCGATAGAATTGCGAACCGAGATACGATTATTTTCTTAGGAAACAGTATAAATACGAATATTACGACCACTTGCGCGACGCAATTTCAATGGAGTCCAACAAGGCATGTGCGGGATTCAACCGATTTCGCCACGACGATTACGCCTACTGCGGGCGGCGATTACACGTATTTTTTGCGATTCAAGGAATCACAATGTACGGCATTGGATAGTTTTCATGTGCGCGTGATAGATCCATTGGATTTGAATTGCGAAAAATTATATATTCCAAACGCCTTCACGCCGAATGGAGATGCTTTGAATGAAACCTTTTACATTAGCAATCCAGATGCACTTGTGGACGGTTTAATTTCTTTTGAAATTTTAGATGCTTGGGGTGCGCAAATGTTTTATACAGATGATAAAAAAATAGGTTGGGATGGCACATTTAATGGACAAAAGGTAAATCCTGGGGTTTATTTGTGGAAAGCGCGTTTCAAATGTAAAGGCAAAGAAATTACCGATGCGGGCAGTGTCACTGTTTTAAGGTAATGATGAATGATGAATGATGAATGATGAATTTTTACAATTGATTCATCATTCATCATTTACCATTCATCATTACTTAATTTTTCGCAAAACGCCAAAGCCCCGCGAAACCGACTTGCCTATCCCAATAAAATTGGGCAAAATCGCATTTGTAACTAATTTTCCTTTAAAAGCAGACATTTTAGTATTTTTAAAATTGGTTTCATGCTCCGAAACTTGTGCATCCATCAGGATGCGATTTTCCTGCGACAAGTGCAGCCCAAAACCTTTGAAAAAAGATAATAAATTGCGTGTTGCAATACTATCAAGTTGCTCTTGTTTTTCCTCATTATTATAGCGTTTGAATTTCGCGTAATTCTCCTGATTCAGTGCCATCCAGAGCGCATCAAGCCGATACGTATGCAATTTATTACCAATGCCAATGATTGCATTTTCAGCAGCGATATTTTTCGCATAAATGGGATATATTTTTCCATCAATATCTAACTCCTTGATTTCCAAGAACAATTGAACCATTAATGCCGCGCCTTCGCCTAAACCAAGCAAAGTGGGCACATCATCAATCACTTTGTACTGCACCAACGGATACGCATAACGCAATTCGCCACCTTCTAAATGATTGTGCAACAAGGGCGAATATTCTTTGAAAAGCGTCCCAAAATAACCGCGTAATTTGTGCGCATCTCGCGCCTGCAAACGGATTTCTGGGAATGAAATCGTGACGATTTGTATTTCTGTTGTTAAATTCATTGTTTTTTTTGATTAAAAAAAAGTGGGTATATCTGCCTCTTTTGCCTTGCTATTTCGGATAAAACCTGTGTCTTTATCATAATGCACGTCCATTGCCAACAAAATAAAATCATCCAAAGGTGTTAATCCTGCATTTTCTGCATAATATCTTGGAATCGCTATTGTATGTTGGTGAAAATTTTGCTTAAAATTTTTATCAAAATCTTCTTTCGCTAAAAAACCTTTTTTGAAATTTAAATACGCACTTTTACATTTTTCAGCAGCATCATTTGGTTCGCTCACCTGCACAAATACGGAAACCGTATTACGCTGCTTTTCCAAGAGTTCAAAATCACTGACTTTATCGTATTGCAATTGCTCCATTGCGTCAAAAATCGCAACCGATTTTTCTTGAAAAGAAGCCATTTCACCTAATGCGTTGAAATAGCTGTCCACCAATCCTAAATACGCCGCTTCCAAAATTTCAACCTTGCCGCTTAACGAAGCAAGGGCTTGTTTTTCAGTCAAAACGCCATAAATTGGTTTGCAATCACCCAAATTCATCACATATAAAGGCAAATGTAAGCGTTTTGGTTCAATCGGATGCGCATTTCGATTGACGCGACCTGCCACTTGTACCATCGAATCAATCGGACTCAAATCCCGAATCCCCATATCAAAATCCAAATCTACACCCGCTTCAACAACTTGTGTTGCAATCAGAATCGGTTTTTCGCCCTTTTGAAGGGCTGTTTTAATTGCCGTAATGCGTTCAAACCGATGTGCAGGTAAAATATTCGTCGAAAGACAAAATATTGGATTGTTAAAACTATTATCATCCAAATATTGTTTGACTGCTTTAAAAATATCAATGCACCGATTCACCTTGTTAAGAACGATAAGGCAAGATTGTTGCGCTGTCCATTTTTTTGCAAAAACCTGTTTCATAAAATCGGCTGTTTCATTACCTTTCTCAAACGTAAGGTTCAATAATGGAACAATCTTCGTGCGTTTATAACCTTCATAAATGCTAATTGGCACTTGTTCGGGCGAAAAACCAATCGGTGGTAACAATTCTAACACATTTGGCATCGGTTCCTTACGCTTTTCCAAAAGGACAGCGTAGGCTAAATCCATCATTTTGGGTTTCGTCGCCGTCATTATAATGATACGAGTGTTCAAAAATTTGGAAAGGTAATACAACGATGCCCCAATCAACGGCAACTGTTCCAAACGAATTGTTTGAACTTCGTCCAAAATTACAATACTATTGGCAAAATGATTGAATTTTTTCAAAATTTTATTCTGATTTCCAATCAATGTTTGAAAAAATTGCACAAAAGACGTGATAATCACATCTGCTTGCCAAGTATCCAAAGCCATCGCTTTTTGATTATAATTTTGTTCATCTTCATCATCTGATGCTTTTTTCGCCTGTCCAAACACGTCGGCGTACTGATAATGTGCCAAAATGTGAGCATTATCACCTAATACTTTTTGATATTCACTCAAACCTTGTTCGATAATGTTGATAAACGGTAATGCGTAAATGATAGATGCGGTTGCTAATTCAGGAACCATTGTTTTGAGTTGCAACGCTACTTCCAACGCTAATAACGTCTTGCCAACGCCCGTCGGAGCGGTCAATGTGAACAAGCGTTGCGTATCCAACTGCGCTTGACGTAACGTACTTAAAACGCTGTGTCGAACCTGCTGCCGCAACAAATGTAGTGGCAGTTTTTGAATATAATTATCAACTAAGTTATTATCAATCAATTGATTATAATGTAACTTTGTATCGGATGCATCCAATTTATCTGCCTCAATCAATAATGAAAAAAGATAATTGATTAGGAAATAATTTTCAATAGAAGGCACTGCTTGCATTGCATCCAGCGCGTCACATAAAGTATCGTCATCAGGGAATACTAAATTTTTAGGAAGCGCGCTTAAACCCAATTCAGTTTGAATTTGAGCCAAATGTGATTTCAAAGTAGCATTTTGCTTATCAAATATTTCTTGATTATTACAACCTGTGCCCACTTCATTATCATCATCCGTCAAACTTTTGAGTGTGTCTAATGGAGCTAAATCTTTATGATGATAAACTATAATGTAGAATGCTAATAATGCCCATTTTTCATTACCTGCGGTTGAAAAATAATTGTATGCGGCGTAACCACCAAATTTGGCATGTTGTTTAAAAATGCGTTCTTTCGGTTTGCCGATCCCTAACAAATATTGTTGAAAATACGTCGTGTATTTACCCAAATCGTGATAAAGCACAATAATTTCAATTAATTTTTGAATATCAACCTGATTCAGTTGGAAAAAGAGCGTTGGCGCAGCAGCGAATCGTTTTGAAGCCATCTTTTGTACGCCTCGAATATGGTCAATCAGATGTTTACTGCCGACAGATTTGCCGTTCAGTTTTTTGGAATGAGCAAAGAAAATCATATTGATAAATTAATAATAATAATAATAAACGTCGTCGAGGTTTCAAACCTCGACGACGTTATTGTTCTGTTATTTTTCTAAAAAAAGAAAATTAATCGGCTGTTGCTGCTCAACAATTCGGAAAATAGGACATTTAAATTGCGCATAAAGTGGTTGCCCATTCGTGCTAAACAAAAAACGATGAATTGTTTTAAGTTCTCGGCTACCATTTTTCGTAAATTCCAGTGGTAATAATTCTTCTTCCAAACGCGCTTCTTTGATTTTGTCGCTGTCTAACCTCAAAATCTCAGAAACTGCCACTGCCGTATGCACTGCAACCCATTCACCCTTCGGCAACGTACCTGCATAATGCGTCTGCACATTTTGAATTTCTGCACTAAAATTCGCCGTACCAAGACACAAATTATAATGTTTTCGCTTCGTAAGCAATTGATTTTGAAGCCTTTCAAATAATTCACGTCCTGCATCATAACAACTCAAATAAATGCGATACGTCACCCAATCCTGCCCTAAATCAAAACCAGAAATGATTTCAAAAGGAGTCTGAATGCGTCCGTCGCGTCCTGTGAAATCGCCCAAATTATCTTTCGCCACATCGCCTAATGATTCGATTCTTAGAAAATTGACTCGATGAAAAGATTTTTTCACAGGGTTTAAAATGCGCACACCAATTCGGATTTTATCTAATGCGAAGGCTTCATGATAGCTGTCCCGCGCCATGCCCAGCATGCCCGCAAGCATACCTGTTACGGTCGTTCGGGGCGGCAGGCTATAACTGAATGCAGTATTATTCGCGTAATATTTCCGAAAATGCGCCATTTTGCCCCGAATATCGAAAGCAATTATATCCATAATCCATTGATAATTAAAGCGATAAAGAAATATTGGCAGCTTTTCGGACCATTGCTTTTTGAATCGCTTTGCCCGCGCCTTGATTGTCTTGAATCAGTTTTTCCAATGCTGATGTATCCAAATTGAAATCATCGTGATTGCGAATTTCCTTTTCTTTAACTTTCGACGCGACTTTCACGTACTGCCGCAAATCACCAAAATGACCATTGAAATAACCATCATTATAAACTAATTCAACATATAATTGTGGATATTGATTGATTTTCGAGCGTGTCGGCAACGCAGGAATGGCTTGCCAAAGCGCGTTTCGGAACAATTCCATATCCGTTTCGGTCAACTCGGTATGTTGCGCTGCGAAGCGATTGACCGTGCCATTGAACGCCAATAAGCTGTAATGAACGCGATAATCTTTACCAAATGTACTATTATCATCATTCATAATCGTCACAATACTATTGGATTCCATCAATTTGACCTTGTGCAGTGAGTAACCCCAATTCATTTGAACGGGCCCAATATACGAGCGATTAAAACCTTCAATCGCAAACGCGCTTCCAAATAATCGAATATCAATAAATTGTTGTTTGACGATGTGCGCCAATAAAAAAAGGTTCAAATCATAACAAAGAGCTTTATTTTTTTTGTCCTTCATGAACTTGATAATACTTACAACATCTTTCGCTTTCGATTCTTTTTTAATATCAGCCCATTTTGTAGTGAATTCAGGCGTTAAAACGCTTACCAAATGTGCTTCATTTTCCAGTAACCGTTTAATAACGGCTTCCAATTTCGTATTAGAACTCACTTTGCTCGTGCCTTCCATATCTACAAAAATTTCGGTGCCTTGCATTTTTAAAAAATCACGGATATAGCGTTTGATGCGCGTGTCGGTGACAAGATTTGTATCCGTATCCGTGTCCATGCGCGGGCGATTTTCTTGGTCAGGGTCTCCGTTTGGATTACATTGAATCGCTTCGTAGAGAAATAAAAAATCAGAATTGTTCTTAATGATAGACGACATTTTTTTGAATATTTTTTGAATGGTTTAAAAATCAATGATTTACACTTATTCAGAATCACTATTTGTTTCTAAAATCGCCTCGACTTCAGCAACTTTTTCTTTTGCCGTTCGGAAAGAATAGCCGAGTAACAAATACAACAATGCTTCCTCTCTGCCAACCCGAATGTCCCAACCATTTGGTTTGAAAAAGTCGGTGAAAAGGCTCATCAACCATTCATTCGAGGTGTGCAACGTATATTGTTGTGTTTTTTCGCTTAAATCAATCACTAATTTGGCTAATGAACCTAAATCCATTCCATTATAATTGATTTTGTTAAGAATCGGTTTGTTTTTATGCTTGGCTTTAACTTGCGCGTAGGCAACGTTTGCGAGGACGCGACCGAGATAAAATAAGGCTTTTTGGTCGTCATTATAACCCATTTTCTCAAAAAAATGAATTATTTTGCCTTGATAATCTTTGGGCGACTCTTCCGAAGGAGCCGTTGTTGCGTTAACATCCATGTCTTTTAATAAATTAAATTGTTTTAAAATGTGAATCAATGCTAAATATTGAAAAGCGGCATTGCGCACCGCGAAATCGAACACATCATTGGAATAAATATT
>JBEEMZ010000101.1:0-16434 GCA_041192405.1 Bacteroidota bacterium
GTAAGCCTGAAAATATCGCGGGTATTCAAGGTCAGCTCTGGAGCGAAACTGTCCGCACTCCAGAACAGTTTGAGCAAATGATCTACCCACGGGTTATCGCCTTGGCCGAGCGCGCTTGGCATAAAGCGGATTGGGAGGGGGATAAGCCAAATACTCAGGCGCGTTTGCAAGAGTGGGCCAATTTCTCTGCCGCTCTAGTGGCCAAAGAATTACCCAAAATGGCCGCAGGCGGCTCGGCGTTTTATCTGCCACCACCCGGTGCGCTTATCCAAAACGGCCAACTTTTGGCGAATGCAGCTTATGGTTATTTTAAGAAAAATGGCGGTGGGCAAATCGGTTTTGCATAAAGATGCTCATCGAGAAGGCATTGTGATTCGACCGTTGACCGAAAAATATGAGCGTCAAGGGCGCGTTTCGTTTAAATCCATTAATCCAGAATTTTTATTGAAATATCAAGAATAACTTGATTAGAGTTGGGTTAATCCGTCCTTCCATTGACCCAATTTCTAATTACTTCATAGATTTGGGAATTTGCGAATCATTTTTTTGATGCCTTTTTCGATTTCGGTATAAGGTAAGATTTCTTTGGCGGTGTACAAAATCATAAATGCGTAACCACCCGCATCTGTTTCAGGTGTTAACTCCTTGATTTTGAATTGATTATGCAATTGATTTTCGTGTAAGCGATAGGCTTCACTTACACGCCGTCGGATGAGATTGCGGTCTACTGCGCGTTTAAAGTTTTTCTTGGAAACGCTAAACGCACATTGTACGAGCGCGATACGCGCAGGTATAACAGATTTTGCCCACACGAGTCGCAATGGATAGCAACTGTAGGATTGCGCACCTTTAAAAAGGGCTGCAATAATTTTTCGACTTTTAAGCCGTTCGGATGGTTCGAGAGCCATTTTATGGTTTTGGGAATTCGGATTTTTCGGATTTCGAAAGATGGATTTTGGAATTACTTTGGAAAACGCACGCGCTTACGTTTCGGAAAATTTCCAATTTTCCGAAACGTAAGCGGCGTAACTTTTTTCCAAAGTGTAACCCACAAATGAAACATCCCTAAAAATCCGAATTCAAATAGCTCATAATCAACTATTTCAAAGATCTTTCATCAGAAACGGTCAATTTCCAACGACCTTGAGCGCGGCGACGCGCTAAAACTTTGCGTCCGTTCTTAGTTGCCATACGAGTTCTAAAGCCATGCTTATTCACTCTTTTTCTACGGGAAGGCTGAAATGTTCTTTTCATCGAAATGTATTTTTTAGAATATTTTTTTCAAAAATTGCCCGCAAAGGTACTTTTTATCACGCTAAAAACCAACTTTTTAGCAACTTTTAATTCAAAAATGATGAAAAAAATGAAAAAATTAGTGTTTTTAGGCTTATTTGCCACCTTTTGCACAGGGAGCCGCGCCAATCCTAAAATCGTCGCAACCACTTCGATGATTGCGGACATCGCGCAAAACATCGCGGGCAACCGCCTCAAAATTGATTGTATCTTGCCGATTGGTAGCGACCCGCATTTGCATGAGCCCACTCCAAGAGATGCGCAAATGGTCGGTGAAGCTAATTTAGTGTTGGTCAACGGGCTTACTTTGGAAGGGTGGATGAAAGAATTGATTGAAAATTCGGGCACAAAAGCGCGTATCGTGACGTGTACGGAAGGCATTCAAGCGATTGTCAGCGAGCAATTTCACGGCAGCGCAGATCCACATGCATGGATGCAAGCGGCGAATGGAATCATTTATGCTCAAAATATTTGCAAAGCATTATCGGTTTTAAATCCTGCTGAATCAAGTGTTTATGAAGATAATTTAAAAAAATATGTTCAACAATTGACGGATTTAGACCAATTTATTAAAATCACGATTGCTTCCATTCCCGAAAATCGGCGCGTTTTGGTCACTTCACATGATGCTTTTCATTACTATGGAGCGCGTTATGGGTTGCGTTTGGAAGCCGTTCTTGGCACTTCGACCGATGCGGATGTACAAACGTCGGATATGGTGCGGTTGGCAAAAGTGTTGGCAACGACAGGTGTACCCGCGCTTTTCGTTGAAAGTACGATTAATCCTAAATTGTTGCAACAAATTGCGGCAGATAATCATGTAGAAGTGGGCGGCAAATTGTTTGCGGATTCGCTCGGCGATAGCGTCGCTGCAACATACATAGACCTTCTGCGCCACAATACAACCGTGATTGCTGCAGCCCTTAAAAAAGATAAATTGTTGACAACCAACGATTTACATGCGGTTCAGTTGCCAAAAGGCGCGTTTAGCATTTGCTTAACTCTGTTTTTATTGACCGTTAGTGGCACGTTTTATCGCCTTAGTCGCGTTTAGTTTCGCGCCGTAAGAGGGCAGATAGCGGTAAATTTTGAAAAATGATTTTGGGGTTCGTCCGCGTTTTTAGCGTAAATACAGCGATACTAAAATCGAAACGGTCAGACAACTCCTCAGTTGCTGACCGTTTCGATTTCGGAATGTGTTGATAATCAATGAATTCTGAAATCCGAAATCCCCTTATTTGGGTTTATCGGGTTTCGGCGGTTCGGGCGCAATGGGCGTTTCCAGCGTGACTGCATCCTTTTTCTTTCGCAAAACGATGTTCAAACCCGCTTGTATATGCATGCGATGTCCATTGTCGGCACTACTCAGATTGTCGGTCATCAAGTACAGTTGCACGGGCCCTGGCGACCATACAAAACCACCGCCAAAGGTCATCGCCGTATTGCTCGGTAACGAAACACCCGCAGATACTTGTAAAGATTTCAATAATTGTAATCTATAATTCGCACCTAATAAGGTATTTGTAACTTGACCTGCGGTTTGCGTCCGATAAACGACTGAAATTTGTTGTTTTTTCGAGAGTTGGTAAGACACGCCTAAGTAAAATGCAGATGGCAAACTGCTCGAATAGGCTGTCTTTGTCATACCTGGAATTAAAGCATTTTTTGCCAATTTGATGACACTATCTGAGTTGAAAGTCGCATTATCCGATGCGCCAACGCGATAGCTCATGCCTTTCCAATCAAAGGTGCCACTGCCTTGCGCTTTCGCCGTTACACCATTTTCTTGTTTCCAGTTGATGCTGCCCAAGTTAAGTGCTGATGCCGAAATTGAAATTTTATCATTCAATTGGTACGCAACGCCGAAATCCAACCCAAATCCACTGCCTGTTACAGGGTTTGCGGTGATATCGTTTGCAAGTGTTGCGCGTTTCGCCGAATCACCTAACGCGTCTAAAGTCGTTGCAAAAATACCACCCGCTTGAATGTTTACATCTGATTTGATTTGCAACGCGTATTGCGGATAAGAATTTGCATCGGTTTTAATCGTATAATTCAATTTGGTGGTTTCGAGATGACCAATACCACTTATTTGTTTCAAACGAACGCCAATACTCAATTTATCATTCATAAATGAGCGCGATAAACCAAGATACGTTGATATAAACGATTGATTATAAATGGATTCGCCCGTCAATGCCACATTTGGATTTTTCAAATTGCCTTCTGCAATCAACTTGATAGCTGAATTGGAAAACGTTACTTGCGTGTTGCTCGACAGTTGCGCACCCGCAGAAACGTAAAAACCTTTCAAATTAAATCCAATATGTGCTAAATCCGACGTAATGTCCATGCCAAAATTGTTGGTCGCCGCCAATTTGCTGGCAAAAGTCCCCAAATTGAGAACCGTTTTCGTACCTGATTTGGTCAACAAATCATTCAAAGTAAACGATGTGGTGGCATCAAAATTGAAATTGCCTAATCCAAATACGAATTTTACATCCTTTCCGCCTAAGGCAGGATTGCTCGAATTTGCTGAAATATACGATTGAGAACCGTAGCCTAATGCACCCGATTGTGCTGCTAACTGATTGATTATCAATCCAAATGAAAATGCGATATATATTTTTTTCATTATTTTTTAATGATGAATGATGAATGATAAATGATGAATTTATTAATTCATCATTTATTATTCAGCCTTATTTAATGATTTTGGTTTTAATGCGCAAACCGATACCCATGTCAAAATCGTAATGTGTGTACATTGCAACAGGGGTGAAACCACCTCTTGCGGTTTGAACTTTAGCAATAATCACTACTTGTGGCGCGTCCGACAATTGCCCCAATTGAGTTCCCGTCATTGGGACAGGAAATGCACCCGTTTTGGGGTCGGTCACTCTGCCATTTGCGTCAATTGCATCTGCGGCAGGCAACGAAATATCTCGCACAACAGTCGTAACCACACCATTCACCAAAGTAGCTAAATCTACCTTTATGCCAAGTGGCAAACGTGTTTTATACTGAATGTCCAATAATACCGTATCCACATATTGGACTTGATCTTTAGGTAATTTGCCTGCAAAAGTCTTTATCGTATCGCGTATAATAAGGCTTTCCGCAGAGAATTTGATTGGAATATCCATTTCCAAACCTAATTTAATGCGGCTATCTGCTGTAAAATAATCCCAATTCGCAGCGGGCCCAGGCACAATACCCATAGAACGGATGGAAACATTGCCACTTGCCGAAATTTTCTTTGGCAAAATGCTCATAAAATTCTTAAGATTGGAATTACTGCTATCCACTGAAAAAGCACCATTCACCAATTGAGCAGGCGTAGCAATTTGCGCATGTGTTGGACGCGCAATCGTGAAGCCAAGATTACCACCGCCAGGCGTGCGCACTAAATTTATCGGGCCACCCTGTAAAAAACCAGTCGCTGACATCGCCAAATCTGCATTCACCGTCAAGCCAAAAGAATTCAACGTTTTGATTTTCAAAGATGGGTTGGCGAAGATTAGTTTCATGCTTTCAGGACTCAAATAGCCAAAATCTGCCCCAAAATCTTGATTGGTCGCAGGAATCGCAATATCGAAATTGCCAAATTGACCTTTTGCGCCGCCAATTTGTAAATTTGTCAAAGCCCCCTGCACTGTAATCGTATGATCTTCGTCAATTGCCTTATAAACTCCTGCTGAACTCACCACATTCACACTCACCGCAATCGGTAATTGATTAAATGGTTGCGCAGCATTGCGATCCAAATACAAAACAGCGTTATTTAAAGTAACCGAAGCACTGTTCGCCCCAGCAGGAAGCGTAATATTCACTGGATTCCCCCCTTGTATCATCGTTGCAAACCCTAAGTTCAAACCAACTTGGATTGGGGTCGTTTGGCTTCTCGTGAAGGTCAATGTCGCACTTTTGATAGTGATTTCCGTCAATTTTTGGTCAACATTACCCGTTGCCATCGAAGCCAGAATCGTATCGCCCGCTAAACTACGCGCAGGAATGATCGCATTACCTCGTTTTACTTTAAAATTGCTCGTCGTCACTTGCACGTCCAAAGTTGAAGTGCTCGAAATCACCGTACCTGGCGGAATAGAGCCATAACTGAGTCGGGGCGCAATGCGTGTAGCAAGTTTATTTGAAAACTTTTTGTTGGATAAATCGGCTGTCCCTGTGGTATTGCCTCCTGCTGCAATATTACCAATGATGACCGTTGTAATCAACGTATCGGTTCCTGAACTTCGGTCCAATAAATCAATTTTAAGATTATTGAGTGCGAAAGGAAAATTATTGGTAATCCGTATTGCAATGTTGCCTGATGACAACGTAATGTCTTGAAAATCATTCAAATCCGTCAAAGCATTGCGTACATTACAAAGTGCGCTATCCGCAGGAACAGGCGGCGCGGGCGAAGGTGGTGTTGTACCACCTGTTGCAAACCAAATACTTACGGGGGGCGGAAACGCGGAAGCAAAGTCCCTCAACATGACCGATTGATTCATGGGCGGCAAATCCGCAATCGGAATGGAGCCTAAACGAATCGTTTTTGGAGCCATATTACCGCCGACACCACCTGTTGCACGATTCACAATATCCGCAACCGAGTATCCTGCAATGCTATCTTTGGCAAATTTGAGGGCAATGCTGCTATCTACGCCCACTTTAAGCAGTGAATCACCTTTGTTTTTAAGGAAATCGGAAAATAAAAAGCTAAATTTGCCAATCGCCACACCAAATTCAGGATTGGCTTGAATTTCGGGTTTAGCGAGGTCAAATTGAGTACATGCCATCCAACTCGTCATTCCTGCGAGGGCGACGGCTGTTACTAAAACCTTTTTTTTCAGAAATAAGTAAGATGTTTTATGAGCCATGATTAATTAAGATTAATGATTTTAATAAAAATATAAGTTAATTTTGAATATAATAAATGATAATCCAGTAATGATAATTTTGTTGGAAATTATTCCTATGGACAAATGAAATTTGTGGTAGGAAATACTGTGACGTGTATTTGTTGTTAAAGTTTGTTTTTTAGAAACGGTTCAAAACTTTAAAGAAAAGAATTTCAAATAGTTAAATATTTTGATTAATGGTTATAAATTAATGTTGAGCTTCTGCTACGTGACGGCAAAATTAAACATAATCATTGTAAATTAAGTAACATTTTAAAAAAAAAAGTATATATTTTTTTAAAAATTCGGAAGGTGGATTTCAGAATGGAGAAAATTCCGAAATCTGAAATCCACCTTCCGAAATCCCAAAAATGGTTTATTTTTGTCCAATCATTAAAAAAACGTTCCAAATGGAAGGAATTCAACCACAGCAAACCATCAAACGAATCCCCTATGTCGGCGTAACTTATGCCTCAAACCTCTGAATATTGGAAAGCGATAGTAAAGTCACAAAACAAATCAAAACCTTTTATATTTGCAAAACAAATCGCCAAATCCATTTCTATTAGAATTAATTCCAAACTTTTTATTTTGAAAAAACTCATCATTTTCCTTCAAAAACAATCCTTTTACGTAAATATTCTCTTTAAAACCAGTTTTTTACTGTTTTTTGGAGCAATTTTATATTACGAAATCTTCAAACGCGAGAACGTTGGGGCGCTTTACGACCAATTTTTAAAACAAATTAGCAGTGGCAAAACGGCATGGTTCTGGCTCACTTTGGGATTAATGCCATTCAATTGGGTTGCCGAAACGTGGAAGTGGATTCCATTAGTTCGAAAAGTGGAAAATGATTTTTCATTTTGGAAAGGCTATAAATCCATCCTCGCAGGGGTTACGCTATCGCTTTTCACGCCCAATCGAATTGGCGATTATGGCGGGCGCATCCTATATGTGCAGCCTGAAAACCATTTAAAAACCATTTTTGCAACTTTAATTGGCAGCTTTGCGCAACAAATTGTCTTAATTTCGTTTGGATTGCTCGGATTAAGTTACTTTTTGCACCTTTTTTGGCACATTGAAAATTTTTGGTGGTACGGAATTATTTCGGGCAGTTGTACGTTAATAACGATAATCATCATCGCCTTCATCAATATTCGATTATTTATTCCGTTGGCGCGCAGATTAAAATTATTACGCATTCGTCATGTACTCAAAAGTGCAAAAATTTTAAAAGCATACACAACCACTGAACTATTTACAACGTTATGTTGGGCAACGATACGCTACTTGATTTACACGTTTCAGTATTATTGCATATTACGATTTTTTGGTATAGACGCACCTTTTTTTCACGCAATTGCTTGTATAGCAACGATTTATGTGATTCAAACGAGTATCCCATTACCACCCGTATTTGGGTTGTTAGCACGCGGGGAAATTGCCATTAAAGTATGGAGTCTTTTCCCGTCGGGCTTGAACAACGAAATTGGGATTTTGGCAGCAACCTTTACGCTTTGGATTATCAATTTAATTATACCATCATTATTCGGTTTAATCTTACTTTTAAAAACCAATTTTTTTAAGAAATGATGAATAATAAATTTATAAATCATTGATTATCAAATAATTATACTATTAATTCATTCATCATTCATCATTCATTAAAACGCCTTAAAATAATGAAAAAGTTCTTTTTTAAAACTGTTTCTTGTTTAAGTTTGACTACACTGACCGCTTTTGCGCCCACGCCTGCCACTCAAAAAGCCGTTTTGGAACAAACGCCTGTGCCTACATCAAACATTTGTTTTCAACACGGCGAAGAATTAACCTACAAATTGTATTATAATTTGAATTTTGTTTGGGTTCCTGCGGGCGAAGTCACGTTCAACGTGACGGATGAGAATGCAACATTCAAAATATCGGCAGTGGGGCGGAGTTATTCATCTTATGATTGGTTTTTCAAAGTCCGCGACAATTATTATACGGATTTGGATAAAACGACAATGTTACCCGTGCGTTCGGTTCGGGAAGTCATCGAAGGTGGCTATCGGCTGTATGATGCAGTGACGTATGACCAAAAAAATAAAGTTGCGCATTACGAACGCGGCAATTCTAAAACGGATATTGAGACAAAAGGCAAATTAAATTTGGCAGGAGCGATGCACGACATTATTTCTGCGATTTATTACACGCGGACGATGGATTTCTCTCAGATGAGCGCAGGGCAAACTTTTCCTGTAAAAATTCTCTTAGATGAAAATACGTATCCATTGAATGTCAAGTACTTAGGTACGGAAATAAAAAGTATAAAAGGTTTAGGCAAGTATAATACCTTGAAATTCAGTCCACAAGTGGTTTCTGGAACGGTGTTTAAAGAGGGTTCTCAAATGAAAGTTTATGCGACAAATGATGCGAATAAATTGCCTTTATTGATAGAATCACCTGTTTCGGTAGGTTCGGTGAAGGCTGTTTTGAAAAATTATCAAGGTTTGAAATACGAAATGACCGCTAAACAACTGAAATGATTGCAAATAGGTACAGATGGAACATAGATGCATCTATGTTCCATCTGTATCTCTGTGTTTGCAATTAAGCAGGCACTGCGTCGTGCTTCAACGTTTTCATAACTGCCTCAATATCAACGCCTAAGCCTTTGGCAACCGCCATTCCAAGCTTCACATCTGCTCTGAAAAAATGACACAATTGACGATTAATTATCAAGTCTTTCTTCTTTCCAGAGATGCCACTCATCGCGCCGACGATGTTTGAAACCAAATTATGGCGGTCATAATCATTCATCGCCTTGTTGAATAACCAACCTGGTTGCGTAAAATGGTCATTATCATTCGCGCCATTGCGGTCGTACCAGTCCGCTACCGTGCTATCCAATTGCATCGGCGGCTCTTTGTACGCTTCGTCCACCTCGATTTCATCAAAACTGTTTGGAAAATAATTGGGTGCATCTTCGCCATTGCCATCTACGCGCATCGCACCATCGCGTTGATAATTCGACACCATATAAGGACAGCGATTCACAGGAATTTGCTCATAATTGCCGCCCAAACGGTACCGATGCGCATCGGGATACGACAATAATCTGCCTTGCAACATCTTATCGGGTGAATAGCCGATGCCATCAATCACATGTGCAGGCGCGAAAGCGGATTGTTCCACATCTGCAAAATAATTTTTCGGCACTTGGTTCAATTCCAAAACGCCCACATCAATCAATGGAAAATCGCCATGTGGCCAAATTTTCGTTAAATCAAATGGGTTAAAACGGAATTTTGTAGCTTGCTCATCCGTCATGACTTGGATTTTGACCGCCCATTTTGGAAAATCTTTCTTGTCAATCGCCTCTACTAAATCGCGTTGAGCGAAATCGGGGTCTTTGGCTTTCAATTCTGCTGCTTCCGAATCCGTAAAATTCTTAATATCTTGCATCGTTTTGAAATGGAATTTCACCCAAACCAGTTCATTTTTTGCATTAATCATGCTGAACGTGTGCGAACCATACCCATTCATGTGGCGATAACCGACAGGCGTGCCCCTATCGCTCATCAAAATCAACACTTGATGCAAACTTTCAGGGTTCAAACTCCAATAATCCCACATCATTGTCGCACTTTTGCAATTTGTGCGCGGGTCGCGCTTCTGCGTGTGGATGAAATCAGAGAATTTTTTCGGGTCTTTGATGAAAAAAACAGGCGTATTGTTGCCTACTAAATCCCAATTTCCGTCTTCCGTATAGAATTTCACGGCAAAACCACGTGGATCTCTTTCCGTATCCGCACTTCCTTTTTCGCCGCCGACTGTTGAAAAACGAAGAAAAAGTTTTGTTTGTTTGCCAATTTTGTTAAAAAGTTTGGCACGCGTGTATTGCGAAATGTCGTGCGTAACCGTAAAAGTTCCAAATGCGCCCGAACCTTTTGCATGCACAACGCGCTCAGGAATGCGCTCGCGGTTAAAATGCGCCATTTTCTCGTGCAAAATGAAATCTTGCAACAATAACGGGCCCCGTGCGCCAATACTCATCGAGTTTTCATTCTCGACATAAGGTTTACCAGAAGCTGTCGTCAACTTGTGGTTTTGTTTTTTACCATCCATTATAAATGATTTTTATGAGTCAGGTGTGAATGATTAAATTCGTAACTAATTGATAATCAATGGATTGAAAATAAATCATTCATCATCGTTTAAAACACTAAAAAGATAGGAATTGTTTAGGTGGGATTTTACAAACGCTTTAATTCCATTAACCTAAATATTTCCCAACAATCGGCATCCGTCTCCCCATTCCAAACGCTTTGCTCGAAACCCGCAAAACAGGAGCCGTTTGCTCTCGTTTAAATTCATTGAAATTCACCATTTTCAACACTCGCGCCACTAATGCCGCATCAAATCCTGCTGCAATCAACGCTTTCGGACTTTGCCGTTTTTCGATATATTGAAATAAAACCTTATCCAAAATGTCGTAATCAGGCAAACTATCACTATCTTTTTGTCCAGGACGCAATTCAGCACTTGGAGCTTTTGTAATGGTGTTTTCTGGAATGATTTCACCATCTTTATTGATGTATCGCGCTAATTCATATACTTCTGTTTTGTATAAGTCGCCAATCACCGCAATCCCGCCACACATGTCGCCATACAACGTGCCATAGCCAACAGCCATTTCACTTTTATTAGACGTGTTCAACAAAATGTTTCCAAATTTATTGCTCATCGCCATCAGCAACATGCCGCGAATCCGCGCTTGTAGATTTTCCTCCGTAACATTAAAACCTGTTGCAACAAAATGCGGCTCTAACGTTTTCATATACGCATCATAAACACTTTGTACGGATACTATATCGTATTGAATATTAATGGTTTGTGCTAATTTACGCGCATCATTCACAGAGTGATCCGATGAAAATTGAGACGGCATCAACAACACACGCACGTTGCCCGCGCCTAATGCACGTTGCGCCATGACCGCAACAACGGCTGAATCTATCCCACCCGATAAGCCCAAAATCGCTCTTTTCAAACCCGATTTTTGGAAATAATCGCGGATGCCCGAAATTAACGCATCATGAATTAATTGAATTTTATTTTTAGGTTGTTCTTTGGAAACGCCGCCTTTCATCACTTTTTCCAAGTCGTAAACCCGCAAACATTCCTCGAAATAAGGCATTTCATCAAAAACGTTTCCATCAGGCGACATCACTATCGAACCCCCGTCAAAAATAATATCCGTTTGCGAACCCACATGATTGCAATAAAAAAGAGGCATTTTATACCGTTCCACATTCGCCCGAACGGTGTGAATCCGAACCGCCGCATGATCCGCATCAAAAGGGGATGCCGATAAATTTAAAATAAAATCAGGTTTTTGCGCCATCATTTCGTCAGCAGGGCAAATCGTGTATAACGGATTCGCATTACCAACATTCCATATATCTTCACAAATGCTTAACGCAATTCGTTTGCCTTTGTACTCAACAATGTTCCATTCAGAAGCGGGTTCAAAATAGCGATATTCATCAAAAATATCATACGTTGGCAATAACGTTTTATGTTGCACATATTGAATTTTACCGTCGGCGAGAAAGAAGGCAGAATTATATAAGTCTTTTCCTTCAATTCGCGGATTTTTAAATGGTGAACCCACGACAATGGCAATATTTTGAGTCATTTTCGCCAATGATTCTACGGAATCATACGATTTTTTAATAAAATCATCGAATTCAAGGAAATCTCGGGGCGGATAACCACAAGTTGCCAATTCGCCGAAAACGATGATGTCGGCTTTAAGAGATTTGGCTTTGACGACCGCCGCTTGCATGCGGGCGAGGTTGCCTTCAAAGTTGCCAATGTGATAATTTAATTGAGCCAGTGCAATTTTCATCTTGATAAATAATTGATTTTAACTGATTTATAATTATAATACTGATGATAACTTTTGTGGTAACGCGCCACCGCGAGCGTGCTAATATGGTATATGATATTTTTCCATAAATCGCCACGTCACTATTTCCAACGGCGGCGGCAATGATGCCCATGTATAAGCGGCAATCACATCGGGCATTTTTTTATAAAACGCATGTGCCACACCGCCCGCAATACTCGCAATCGTATCACTATCGCCGCCAATCGAAATCGCTAATCGAATCGCGGTTTCAAAATCGGTGCTTTCCAAAAACGCAATCAACGATTCTGGCACCGACCCTTGACAACTCACATCAAACGTATAATTCGGTCGAATCTTATCCATCGTTCGATTCAAATCGTACCCAAATTGCGTTTCAACATATTGTTTTATATCTGCTTTCGATGCGCCTGTTTTCGCCAAAAACACGGCTGCCGCAACCGATTGTGCGCCTTTAATGCCTTCGGGATGATTGTGGGACACTTCCGCAGACGCTTTTGCCTCCTCCAAAACCCATTCCAAAGTCGCGCCCGCCCAGCCAACAGGACTCACACGCATCGCCGAACCATTGCCCCAACTATTATAAGGTTCAGGTGATTCGACTTTAAGCCAGCTTTTAAACGCCGAACCATAACCCACATCAGGATATTCACGCCCATAATGTTGCATGATTTTCACGTAATCACCTTGTTTTAACAACACATCTGCAACCGCAATCGTCATTACAGAATCGTCCGTAATCCGAGAACGCGGCGGAAAAAGGTTAAAATCAATCGTTTTTATATTGCGCACCTCACGGGTTGAACCAATGATGTCGCCTGCGATAGCTCCAAGCATAAGCATTTTTAAAAATTTTATTTCGCTGCAAAGATACAACATCTTAGTTTAAAAAGCAAACTATCTTTTTGAATTTAAATGATAAAAGTTAAAGTTAGGTTGATGGAAGGACGGATTACACCGATTTTCACAGGATTCATACGGATTTTCAACTTAAAAATCCGTATTAACCCTGTGAAAATCCGTATAATCCGTCCTTTCATCAACCCAATTTCAATTTTTGCCATCTAATTTAATGTACCTAAATAATCATATCAATTTTATTAAAAAAATCAAAACATTATTCTTTCAAAATATATTTTAAAAGAATTTATGATTAAATAAAGTGCTTTTTTTTAAAAACTTTTTTTTAAAAATTTGGTGAATCCAAATTAATGCGTAATATTACACCGAAATTTTACTAACCTAAAACCAATCACATCTTTTTTTATGAGGGTTGATTGGAATAATTATTATTTTAAAAAAAAGCTCAACTTTAAAATTAGACTCATGGTCAAAGCTGCTCGTTTTTATGCTTTGCTTGCGTTGTTGTTTACTGCAAGCATCACGTGGGCGCAATCCACTCTTAAAGGCTCTGTTAAAGATGCTAATGGTGGACTTCCTGGCGTTTCGATTGCCATAAAAGGCACTACAACTGGTACCATTTCGGATGGCGATGGCAACTATACGTTGAAATTACCAAACGGTACACATGACATTGTTTTTTCATTCATTGGTTTTACGCCTGTTACGAAATCTGTAACCGTGAATAACAGTGAAATGACGTTGGATGTGGTTTTAAGCTCGGGCGACAATTCTTTAACAGAAGTTGTGATTTCTACGGGTAGCCGTAACACGCAACGGACGGTTACGGATTCACCGCTTCCGATTGACATTTTGAATACCAATGATTTGCGCAGCACAGGTCAACAATCGTTTGACAAGGCATTACAATACCGTGTGCCATCGTTCAACTCGGTGAATACGCCTGTAAATGATGCAACGACGTTGTTAGACCCTTACGAAATCCGTAATATGGGACCGAGCCGTACTTTAATTTTGATTAACGGCAAACGGAAGAATTTAAGTTCGTTATTATATGTGCAGTTCTCGCCAGGTCGTGGTGAAACGGGTGTTGATTTATCAGCGATTCCATCGGACGCGATTAAACGCGTTGAGATTTTGCGCGACGGTGCGTCTGCTCAATACGGTTCGGATGCGATTGCGGGTGTCATGAACGTAATTTTGAAAGACAAATATGAATATTCTTCATTGAATATCAACACAGGCGTTACAGGCAAAGGCGATGGCGCACAATATGGTGTGTCGTTGAATAGTGGTAGCAACGTTGGCGACAAAGGTTTTTTGAATTACACGATTGCATTGAGCCAACAAGATAATGCGGTTCGTTCTGGTAACATTCATGTTCCAACAGAAATCGCTACTTTTGGTAGCCCTTATGGCAAATTCACAGGCGATGATGCGTTAAAAAATTTCAGAGAAGCAGGTATTTTATTTGATGGTTCACCTATCAATCCATTGGGCGTGGCAGCAACTCAAGTGAATTTAGATGCTTGGAATGCTAATACAGCTGCACACACAGACAATAATAACAAGTATAATGGTATGATTACCAATTACTTGACGGATCGTCCTACTGGTGGTAACTTGAATGGGACAGGCGAAATTACGGCTGCTAAATTCTTAATCAATGGTGGAGTGAATATTAGTGAAAAAGGTCAATTGTATGCAAATGCAGCGATTGTTAAAAAATATGTATTAAGTAACGCGAATTTCCGTACCCCGTATTGGAGACAAGATAGAGGTTTATTGCACAGCAAAACCGATAATAATGGTAAAAATTACATAACTTCTCCTGCACAAGTGTTTTTTGGCAGCGATAATGTAGATATGTACAAAGGTTATATTGGTTATATGCCTACATTTGAAGGTGATTTGACCGATTATAATGCGACTATTGGTGCGAAAAACGAAATTGACGGCTGGAAACACGATGTAAGTTTCACTGTAGGTGGCAATGAGCAACTTTACACCGTTAACAACACAATCAACCGTAGTTTAGGAAAAGCGAGCCCAACTCGTTTCAAACCAGGCGGTTACGGATTTAGCCATGCAGTTGGTAACTTCGACGTTTCTAAATCTATCACGCCAGAATTCGGTATCGCTTTCGGTATGGAGGCGCGTTCTGAGACATTTAGTATCTACGCAGGTGACACCGCTTCTTATAAAGGACAAGGTTCAAACTCTTTCCCTGGTATTGATGCAGTGAATGCAGGCAAAAACTCCCGTTTCAATATTGGAGGTTATGTGGATTTGAGCTATGATGTGACGAAAGAATTCATGGTAAACGGTACATTCCGTACTGAAAAATATAGTGATTTCGGTGCTGCAAACGTTTGGAAATTGTCCACTCGTTACAAATTGCCCAATGATATTGCGATTATTCGCGGTTCCGTATCTACAGGTTTCCGTGCACCGACGTTGCACCAAATTTATGCACAATCTATTCAAGCATCGTTTTCAGGTGGTGTGATTAATTTGTCAGGTTTGTTCAACAATCGCAGTGTACAAGCACGCGCTTTGGGCATCCCGAATTTGAAACCAGAACAATCTACCAATACAACCTTTGGTGTTGCGTTCAATCCGATGAAAAATTTGAGCATCAGTTTGGATTATTACAGTATCAAAGTGAAAGATAGAATCGTGTATAGCTCCTCTATCAGTTCATCCGATGCGACAACAGATTTGTACAAAATTTTGAAAGCGGGTGATTTGGCATCGGTACAATTTTTCATCAACGGTATCCAAACAACGACAAGTGGTTTAGATTTCGTAGCGAATTACCGCAATATTGAGGTAGGTAATGGCAAAATGGCAATTAATTTGGCGGGTAACATCGTATTAGGCAACACGATTGATGGCGCACCAAACGAACCTGCACCGATTCTCGCAGCAAAATCAAGTATTTTGAACGCGCAAATCAAGTCTTTATTGACAGAAAGCCGTCCTGCTTACAAAGCGATTTTGGGCGTAGATTATACGATGGGTGCATGGAATTTCAATTTGAACAATACTTTATTTGGTTCTACCAAATTCCGCGATTTGGATAACGGTGGTGACTTAATGAAAGATGTTCAAGCTGTTTTCTCGCCTGCGATGGTTACAGATTTGAGCATTGGATACGCGATTACTAAAAAAGTAGGTGTTGGTATCAATATCAACAATCTTTTCAATGTATTGCCTAAATGGGATTTAGTACAAAATTCAATTGACCCAGATGCGAATGCAGCAACACAAGCGGCGAGAGTAACTGCGGCAAATGCTGTATTGAACAATGCAGATGCAAAAGCATTATTGCGTGGTTTCTTAGGATTTAGCGGTCGTTATGATATTTTGGGTTATAATGGTTCTCAATTCAGCCAATTGGGTACGATTTTTAATGCAAACTTGAATATTAAATTTTAATGATGAATGATGAATATT
>JBEEMZ010000102.1:0-16411 GCA_041192405.1 Bacteroidota bacterium
CGAGGATCATCTTCAGGAATCCCCGCTTCGACTTTACCCACTAAATCCGCACCAACGTCTGCCTCTTTGGTATAAATACCGCCACCAACACGCGCAAATAACGCAATAGATTCAGCACCCAATGAGAAACCAGCCAAAACTTCCAATACTTTTTCCATTGCATGGGTTTCATTGCCCGTGCCATTCATAAAGACTTGGTAGAAAACAATGAAAAGAACGCTCAAGCCGAACACCGCCAAACCAGCCACGCCCAAACCCATAACCATCCCCCCTTTGAATGCCACTTGTAAAGCATTCGAGAGACTTGTGCGAGCAGCTTGTGTGGTGCGCACATTCGCTTTTGTGGCGATACGCATGCCAATGTTGCCTGCTGCTGCCGAAAAAACAGCTCCAATTACAAAGGCTACAACAATTAATAAACTGGAATTTTCAACCATCGTAGATTGAAGTCCCAAGGCAATCCCTGCAATAACCACAAAAATTGCTAAAATACGGTATTCCGCGCTCAAAAACGCCATCGCACCGTCTGCGATTGCCGAAGAAATAAATTTCATACGGTCATTACCAGCATCTTGCTTCGTCACCCAATTTTGGAGGATGAACATGTAAGCTAATGCGACCAAGCCGAATACAGGCAGGATGTACAGCAGATTACTCATCAACAGACTTTTTTTAAAAGGTTGGTTTGAAATGATTCACTCATAATCAATGATGAAGGATGAATGATCGTTTAGTTGGTTCGTTGGTTAGTTAGTTGGTTAGTTAGTTAAAACGTTGATTATTAACTGTTTAACTGACTAACCAACTAACTATCTAACTCACTCACTAACTATCATTCATCATTTATCATTCATCATTTGCCCTTTATAAAACATATAGATTTCTATATGCGTTTTGGAAACCGCAAAAGTACGGTTTTTCCCTTGTTTTCTACAATAAAAAATCTGCCAATTTATAAAAAATTGCAATTTATATTTGTTTTTTGTGCATATTATTGTTTTTTTTACAAAAGCAATGTCACAACTTAGCGATTTTAAGTATCATTTCGTTTTGTTTGTATTTGTTACTTGCTGCTTGGAGCAAAAATCCTGAGCAAGCCCCATTTAAATAATTCACAATTCTAATGTTTTACAATGAACTCAATTGTTAAATTGAACAAAATAATGAACTGTCTTTTAGGCTTTGTTTAGGTTGATAAATTTCAAAATCAGAACTTTTATAACGTAATTTATTTAAAATCGGTATAATATTTTTTTGAAAATTAAACTTATATTTATAACCAAAACTCAGCCCGATGACATTAGCTTCCTTTTCAATTCATTTGGATAGGTCTTTGCGTTTTAAAACACAATGGATCTATTCCTTCGTTTTTTTTTGCCCCTTTTTCAGTCATGCTCAATACGCTCCACCTACGGGTCCGACCCCGATGACTTGTGCGGATAGCACGTTGGTGGCAACGGGCTGTTATGTGAATGGCAATCCTTTGGCGGGTGGTACCGCAGGTACTGAAGCAGGTTTTGTGGTTTTCAACTATGACAATGCGGGTGAAGACGGTTCAAAACGCATGATTCCTGCCAGTCAAATGGGCGCAACTTGGGGATTGACGTATCGAACTCAAACGAACACCTTATATAATAGTGCTGTTTTGAAACGACATGTTGGTTTTGGCAGTTTAAGCACAGGCGGTATTTATGCGATTGATATGAATGCTGGCTCTTTAGCAGCTACTCAACTCATTGATTTACAGACACTTGGAGTAAATACAGGTGCGGATACGCGCACACCGAGCGTCGGCACCGTAGATGATGCAAACGAATTACCGATTCAAGCGAATCAACCTTCTTGGGATGTATTGGCATTTGATGGAGTCGGCAAACGGTCGCTGGGTGGTATGGATATTTCACAAGATGGCAATACTTTATGGGTGATGAATCTTTTTCAACGCGAATTAGTATCTGTAAATATTGGCAATGCAACCCCTACTTTGAATCAAAAATACACCATTCCAGATCCTGGTTGTTCCAATGGTGATTATCGCCCTTGGGCTGTGAAGGTTCATGCGGGAAAAGTTTGGGTCGGAGTAACTTGTACGGCGGAAACCTCTCAAAATCAAAATGACCTTAAAGCACATATAATGGTGTTGGATAATGGTGCCTTTTCACCTGTTTACAACTTTCCATTAACTTATACGAAAGGTTACGCTGGCGGTCAAGGCGGTTTGGAGGGCAATCGTTGGTATCCATGGACGAGCACTTATCAATCCATCTCGACGAATGCAACTTTTACAGTGTATCCAACTCCGATTTTATCGGATATAGAGTTTGATATGGACGGTTCGATGATAGTGGCATTGATGGATAGGACGGGACATCAAGTTGGCTATGTCAATCATAAACCAATTATGAATGATAATTCTAATGTTTCTGCTCATACAAGTGGTGATATTGTTAGAATTTGTAATGTGGCGGGAACGTATCAAATCGAACAAAATGGGCTTTGTCCAGGAGCCGTTGCACAAGCTAATAGTGCCGACGGGAGTAAGAATTCGGGTACGAACAACGGACAAGGCATTGGTGGCGGCGAATATTATTGGGGCGAAACATGGGCTTTTAATCCATGGGATCCAAGCGCGGGTTTTCATCAAGAAACGGCTTTTGGTTCTATTGCTTTCAAAGCGGGTTCGGGGAATATTGTTGCAACAGTGTTAAATCCGACAAATACGGGTAGTTCGGGTGGTATCATTCAAATGAGTAATACAACAGGTCGAAAAACAAATAGTTTTAAACTGTACGATTACGCACTCAATAATGCGACTTTTGGGAAAGCCAATGGTTTAGGCGATTTGAGCATTTTTTGCGCTAAAATCTGTAATGTCAATGCTGGGGCGGATCAATCTTTAATTTGTGCGGCAGGTGTTGCACCAACTACTTTAAATTTGGGTCAAACCGCTACTTGGACAATTGTAAGTCAACCTTCAGGTGCAAATGCGGCGATTAGCGGTACTGGAAATATAACAAATATATCAGTATCAGGCAGTTATGTATTTAAAAAAACAGTTAATGGTTGTACCGATGATATAAAAATCACGATTCCTGTTTGTGTGGTTTGTCCAATCATTTGTTTGCCAATTAATGCTGTACGTAATTAAATCGTTTTGAAATATCAGTTGGGACTTCGTTCTCGGATTGGTTCGTTAAAACATTGATTGTCATTGATTTAGCGAACCAACCAACTCATGAATGACTTATTATATTAAAAAATTACCATAACTCATTTTTTATAACTTAGCTTCGTTCAACTTATTAAAATGAATTTTTTTTGTAATTCTAAAAAAGCAATTTTGCTGACATTATGCCTACCTAATGTGATTTATGCCCAAAACTTGTTTACGAATGGCAGTTTTGAATTAGGCAATTTCAATGGGAACGCTACCATTGTCGCTCCTGCGAATAATGCGGATGATTCTGGGAGCACGGATATTTCAGATTGGTCGAGAGACAATGGCGTTTTCTGGATTGAGGATGCTACGCGGGCTTCTAACGGCAATCGTTTTTTGTACATTCCGATTTTAGGAAACTGTTCAGCACAAGGTTTTAATTTGTCAAATGGCATTGTGAGTTCGTGTAAAACGTATAAAATCACTTTCGATGGTGCTGGTTTTGACCATTTGAACCCAAATGGCGGCGTTGGATTGTCCGCATTCACGCTTGAGGCAAAATATGCGGATGCAAATGGCATTGCACTTTTGGCAGTTTTAGACCGTCGCGGTTTTACGGATGTGCAAACGGGGCAGGCGGCGCAAAATCCTGTGGTGCCGAGCGCGTGGAATAGCCTTGCTTGGAAACGGATGACCACTTATTTTACCTTGCCTGACGCGCCCGCAGGTGCAAATAAAATTCAAATTTTCATTTCCAGCTCCAATCAAATTGCGGGTGCAACGCAAGGCATTGTGATAGATAACGTTGTTTTAGAAGCGGTTCCAGAACCGATTGCGCAAAACGGAGGCGTTTGTATCCGAGATTTGTTGTGTGATGCAACGAGTTATAATGGCAATGCAGGCAGTTGGTCGAGTGCTTGGACCGAAGAATCCGATGATAATAATGCAACAAGTGGGCAAATTAAAATTAAATTTGGTGCTTTGGAATTCAATAATGTAAATGGCATAAATGCAAATAAGATTTACAGAGCCGTCAATTTAGCGAACGCTTTGACTGTTCAATTATCATTTGATTATGCGACATCAGGTAATTTGGCTGCAACGGATGATTTTATTGTTGAAGTATCTGGTGACGGTGGGGCGAATTATCACAGACTCGAAACATTTACAAATGATGGTGGTGGTACTCGAAGTTATGATATTAAGGCGTATGCATCGGCAAATACGCGGATTCGATTTGGCATAGTGGATAATACCGATTATACAAGTGCCAATAAAATGATGTATATTTCTAATATCAATATTTGCACAACTGCTTGTCCTGCAACGATTTGTTTGCCTTTAACGGCGGTACGCCATTAGTAGTTTTAGAAGATTTGAATCCATTTTCCATATAAAAATTGGAATAATTTAATTTAAAAGTAATAAAGTTTTGCAAAAAGTGTTGAAAGTTCGATCGGGGAACGACTTTTGAACGCTTTTTGTAAAATTTTATAAACGCATAACCACTCTAAGCCCGATATTCAGGATTATCTAAACTGTTCAGCCAATGATTTTTATCATTTGGACTCATATTTTTGATGAATTTCAAGTAAAACAGCGTGTAAAAATCACTCAATTGATACAACATATTTTATTCAATTGTCCAAACATTCTGTACTTTCGAATAAAACCACTTTCTTCTAATTCTTTCAAAATTTTGGTGGTATTGCCGCCATTTGGCAATTTTGCTTGGCGAATCAGCTCGTCGCGGCTTAAACCTTTTGCCTTTTTTGCCAATACTTCGACTACGGCAATATGCTTATCCGCTTTTTTGAAAAGCGACGCAAAAAGATTATCAAACTCAATGCGTAATAATCCTTTATCCGAAAAACACAAAGCATCAATATTTTGAGCTGCGCTGAATCCTACTTCGACTTGTTCGAGGTAAAAAGGCACGCCACCAAACGCCATATACATCTGAATCAGTTGATAACGGTCAAATACACCTGTTTTTTGATGAAGCTTGTAGCCGATTTGCATGCAACAAATTTTCCTAAAATACGGAGCGAGCAAAAAAATATTGAATGATAGGGCTCCCGAAATAAAGCCCTAAACCAAGCATGAATTGAAGTTGTGCGATGGTCGCCGTAAGATGCCGAATTTTATGATCCAATTTTGTAAAAGGTACGTTTTTCATCCAACCGTAATATTGTGCAAAAGTAGCGTACATTTGCTAATGATAGGCATCAGTGGGAGTAAACCGTAGTTTTACTTACCTCAAATCGTAAATGCTTGACTATCAAATAGATAGTCAAGCATTTGTACGTTGGAATTAGGATTAAATATTTTAATTGGATATTACGGAATGATCATAAAAGCCGTTCGCCGATTCTGTTTTTTACCATCTTCTGTTTGATTGTCTGTGACAGGTTGTGTTGAACCGAAACCTTTGAAAGTCAACCGATTCGACGAAATCCCTTGTTGAATCAAGTAATCATAAACCACTTTTGCCCGTTGTTCTGACAAAGTTTGATTCGCTGCATCAGAACCCACATTATCAGTATGTCCTTGAATTTGAATCTTTAACGTAGGGTTTAAATTCAACATATCATTTAAACGATTCAATTCAAAATGAGATTCGGAACGCAAGGTTGCCAAACCTGTTTCAAAAAAAACGTTTTTCAAAATCACGGATTGACCTACTGTTGGAACGCTTTCCGCAGGGCGACTCGCTGGACTGGGTTGATTCGGCGCGGTCGCAACACTCGCAGGAATGGGTACTAAAAAAAGCTCCACTTCAAACGGTTTATCTGCTGACCGAATTTCTGTTAAATTAAAATGCTCTGATTGAAATAAAAATTGGTCTTTCGCTACATTCAACGCATATTTTTTGCCATACGGCAGACAAATTAAAAAAGAACCGTTTTCATTCGTTTTGCCACTACCACAAATTCGGTTGGTTGCCAAATCCGTTAATTCCAATTTGGCTAATAAAGGTTGCTTCGTATTGGCATCGCGCACGGTCGCCCGCACGTATGTCACAGGAAGCGGGCGAATAGACGCATCTAATTCAAATGAAAATAGATCATAATTGGCTTTTGCATTGGCGGGCGCGATATTTTTGCTGAAATAAGCCGTTTTTCCATCCAAACTCACGGTCAAAGCAGCTTCAAAACCTTTGGTATTAATCGGATAACCCAAATTTTTAGGTATTGTCCAACGCCCTAATGAATCTTTTCGAGTTAAAAACAAATCATTTCCACCCATGCCAGGGTGTCCATCCGAAGTAAAATACATGGTTTGACCGTCAGGATGCATAAAAGGCGTTTGGTCATCCCAAGCCGTATTCACAATACTATCTAAAACTTCTGGTGCAGCCCAATAACCTTTTGTATTTCGATGGCTTACCCAAATATCCTTTCCTCCGCGACCGCCAGAACGGTCAGATGCAAAATATAAGGCTTGTCCATCTGCCGAAAGCGAAGGCTGACCTTCCCAGCGTCCAGAATTGACGGTTGAACCCATATTTTTAGGTTTCGACCATTCACCATTAGTTAAAATCGAAATGTATAAATCACAGCTACCCAATCCATCAGAGCGATTACAACCCGTAAAAACCAACACGCGACCATCTGCTGAAATGCAATGTGCACCCTCATTATCATCGGTGTTCAGCGCAGTTAATTCAACACCTTTTTGCCATAAAGAATCTTTCTTTTTGCTCATATAAAAATCTTCTTGCATGAGCCGACCCATTGGCAAAAGGGACGTATATATAATGGTCTCGCCATCTGCGGTCAAGGCGGGCAAATATTCAGAATTTTTGGTATTGACATTGGTATCCAAACTTTTTGGATTGAATGGTACAGGATTTTTCAAAGCATTTGGAATAAATTGACAATTTTGATATGCCAAACGCGCTTTACGTGCCAAATCGGGATGAATATCTGGCATTTTCAAAAATTGTCCAAAAGATTGAACTGCGTCTGCGTATTTTTCCAACTGCATTTCACAAACACCCGCGCCATAAAAAGCATTTGGCTCATATTTTTCATTCAACGAAGATACTTTTTTGAAGTGAATAATTGCTTTTTCGCGTTTTTCAGTTTCCATAAACGCGCCGCCTAATTGAAAATGAGCATCTATAAAATCGGGAGCCGCTTTGATAGCCGCTTCAAATAAAGGAATTGCTTTGGTCATATTGCCCGCAAAAGCCATTTTTTTACCTGCGTCGTAAGCAGCTTTGGCATGTCCAGTAGCGGTTTTAGCGGTTGTATAAGATTGTGCCATTATGTGTAATGGCATGCAAATCAATAGAAATGCTCCAATTTGATTTCCCATGAAAAATGTTGTCGAGTGATTTTTTAAAACTCGTTCAAACTAAAACGCGTTTTCTAATTTCTAATTGTTGCGAATACATAGGGGAACATAGACGGGGTGTATGCACTATTTAATTGTTAAAAATTTATAATATGTAAGTAATTGATTATCAATTTATTTTCCCCGTATATTTCGCAGATTTTCTTTTGGAGTTTTTTGCTGCGAAAATCTGCGGAAAAAAAACATATTATAACTTTAACAACTTAGTAGTGTAAGGCATATATTCAATTTTTTTTAATGAGTTTTCCAAAAGCAAAAATAATACTTTACAATAACAAAAGGCACAAAAGATTCATCATCTTTTATGCCTTTTCACCAATTTTTATTTTAAAATAATTTACCTTGCGAACGAAACTGCCCGTTTTTCACGAATCACAGTCACTTTTATCTGTCCAGGATACTGCATGACTTCCTGTATTTTTTGCGAAATCATAAACGACAAATCATCTGCATATTGGTCCGAAACCTTTTCAGATTCCACAATCACGCGCAACTCACGTCCCGCCTGCATTGCATACGCCTTCTGTACGCCCTCATGCGAGAGTGCCAACTCTTCCAATTCGCCAATTCGCTTCAAATAACTTTCCAAAATCTCGCGTCTCGCGCCAGGACGTGCACCCGAAATCGCATCACAAGCCTGTACAATCGGCGAAATAATATTCGTCATTTCAACCTCATCATGATGCGCACCCACCGCATTGATGATAACGGCATGTTCATTATGCTTTTCGCACAATTTCATCCCCAAAATCGCGTGTGACAGTTCAGATTCTTCTTCCGCAACCTTTCCAATATCATGCAAAAGTCCCGCCCGTTTCGCCATTTTGATTTGTTTAGGGTTGAAACCGAGTTCCGCAGCCATCAACGCACATAAATTTGCTGTCTCAATCGAGTGTTTCAACAAATTTTGTCCATAAGACGACCGATAACGCATCCGTCCAACCATCCGCACCAACGCCGCATCCAAACCATGAATATCCAAATCAATAACTGTCCGTTCACCGATTTCAACAATTTGTTCTTCCAATTGTTTCCGCGTTTTGGCAACGACTTCCTCAATGCGCGCAGGGTGAATTCGCCCGTCTGCAACCAATTTTTTAAGTGCCAACCGCGCAATTTCCCGTCGAATCGGGTCAAAAGACGAAATAACAATCGCTTCAGGCGTATCATCCACGACGATTTCCGCGCCCGTAGCCGCTTCCAACGCTCGAATATTCCGTCCTTCCCGACCAATGATTTGACCTTTCATATCATCGGAATCAAGATTAAACACCGACACCGTATTTTCAATCGCAAACTCTGCACTCATGCGTTGAATCGCCTGAATGACAATCTTTTTTGCTTCTTTGTTAGCATTTAAATTCGCTTGTTCGACGGCATTTTTCATAATGACCATCGCTTCATTTTCGGCTTTACCGCGTACCGCTTCTAATAATTGTTCTCTTGCGGCTTGTTCCGTAAGGTTCGCGACGCGTTCTAACTCTTTGATTCTCAATTCATTAGCAGATTCCAATTCTTCCTTTTTCTTCGCAATAATCTTCAATTGGAGCGTCAAATTCTCCCGAATAGATTCTAATTCTTTGTCTTTTGCTTCGGTCTCCTTCTGTAACTTCTTAACTTCCTCAACCTGCGTTTGAAAATCTTTAAACCGTTGTTTCAAATCATTTTCCCGATTCACAATCACAATTTCACGGTCTTTCATCCCCAAAATATGCGCTGTTTTCTCGCCTTCAAACTCGTTTTTCAAATTAGAAAACTTCTCTTTAGCCTCTTGAATCTTGCGTTGTTTGATAGATTCATTTCTATTTTCAGAACGCTCAATGATTTTTTCTGCTTTACTCTCTGCATCATCAATAATTCGTTTGGCATCATCGCTAAAACGTTTAGCATCATCAGTGATTCGTTTAGCAGTCGCTTTGGCTTCGGTAACGGCAGCATCCGCAGTTCGGTTCGCTTCGTCTATTTTGTCTTGGCTCGTTTTGGCAACAGCTGTTTGAGTCAATTTGAACCCTGCCAGTGCGCCTGCTGATAAACCAGCCAATATACCCATCACAATGGTAATATCCATGTCTAACTAATTCGGTCATTTAAGATTAAAAAAAATGTTTTATATATCAAAATGTTCTGAACGATTTCGGAATGTGGATTTCAGATTTCGGAATGATGCGACGATTTTTATCGTATCGCAATCCTAAAAATCACAACCCTATTAATTTCCACAATCCGAAATCCACACTCCGAAATCCATTGATAATCAATCATTTAATCTTCAAAAGAACCGATGCAATACGGTGTCTAGGTTACGCGTTAACGCACATTCGACCCAAAAAGCTATCTATCCAATAATTTAGTCAAAAACATATCAATACGGTCTATTCGATCCGCAATATCGGCTGCTACTGAATTGGTTTTCAAGCGATGGAGTTCCACCGCATACGTCAACAATGCCATTGCCAAACAATCATATTTATCGCGCCGCACATACATTTGTTGAAATTTTAGTACTAACTCATTGATTTCCAATACTGTTTCTCGAACAGCCGCCTCCTCTTCAGGTTTAATTTTGAGAGGAAACACCCGACCTGCAACAGTCACATTGATACTCTGCATACCCTGCAATTAAAAAAAATTTTCGATGCCTTCTGTTTTGTCCCTTTCTTCTGGCAAGTGGAAGCCATTGATGACGTAATCCACTGCTGAGATATTATTGCTTCGTCCTCTTGAAACCGCTTGATTTCTTATTTTTGGTCTGGAAGTTTCTCTATTTTTTTCTTCCAATTGCACTCGTAATTGACGATTGATTTCTTTCAATTCCGAATTTTCGCGCTCCAATTCCGACAATCGTTGCGCCAACAATCGAATTTTTTGCTCTATACTTTGGAGTTGTTCTGAAACCATTAGATTCATTTTTGATTTTGAGTTAGTTAGTTAGTTGGTTGGTTGATTAAATGATTGATAATCAATCTTTTAACTAACCAACTAACTAACTAACCAACCAACTAATTGAATTATTTTCTAACAACTGCTCCCAGTTGCGCTTCATATTGCCGCATCAAATTAGACATCATTTGCTCAATTTCTTTCTCTTGTAACGTTTTTTCCTTGTCCTCAAATATAAAACTCACTGCATACGATTTTTTTCCCACGCCCAATTTGTTTGCATCTTCAAATACATCAAACAAATTAATTTCTTTTACGGTTTGTTTGCACGCTTTTCGAGCGATTTGCACCATATCCGCAAAACGCACCGATTCACCCACCACCATTGCCAAATCGCGTCGCACCGCAGGATATTTCGAGGGTTCTTCAAATTTTATTTTAGTATTTTTAATGCTTTTCAAAATGGTATCCCATTTGAAATCAGCAAAATACACATCTTGTTTTACATCAAATAATCGCCTCCATTTTGCAGGCACTTTTCCAAATTCTACTAACACGGCTTCTCCGCGATGATATTTCGACCCAAACGCCCAATAATGATTTTGCAACGCTGTTTCTTGATAGCCGCCAATGCCCAAAGATACTAAAATTTGTTGAACAATCGCTTTTAAATTAAAAAAGTCTGTTTTCGCATTGGTTTTGTCCAGCCAACTTTCGGGTTGTTGTTGTCCTGTCAGCGTCAAACTCAAATGCGGGGTTTCAAGCTGTCCGCCGCCCAATTTTTGACGATACGTTTTCCCAAATTCAAATAATCTTACATCTGTTTGTTGGCGATTTTGATTATGCGCCACCGTTTCTAACGCGGAAAATAACATTGTCGGACGCATGATATCCAAATCCACATTGCCTGTATTGTTGATAAAAACTAATTCTGTTTGGTTAAACAAGCTATTATCAGCATAATATTTTGATTTGGACAACGATAACGCCATCATTTCATTAAAACCTTGAGCCGCTAACGCATCTGCAACCCGTTGTTGCGTGCGATACGGGTCAGGATTTTCAGTAGCTGCGGGAGTCATTTTCATCCCCGCAGGCATCGGCACATGATTAAAACCATATACCCGTAAAACTTCTTCAATCACATCTGCTTCTCGCAAAACATCCGCTTTATTCGTCGGAACGCTGACCAAATATCCATCTTCATCCTCGTTTAAAATCGGCATTTCCAACGCTTTAAAGATTTTCTTCAAATCTTTCTTATTGATTTTCACGCCAATTAAAGATTCAATTTTTTCAAAACGTACTAAAACAGGTTTTGATTCAATCACCGTTGGATAAATATCAATTATTTCGGATGCGATGCTGCCACCTGCCAATTCCTTAATCAATAAAGCCGCCCGTTTCAACGCAAATACGGTAATATTCGGGTCGCTACCTTTTTCAAAAACTTTTTTAGCATCGGTGTGTAAACCATGTCGCGTACCTGTGCGCCGCAACATTTTTGCATTAAAATGCGCCGCTTCCAAAAAAATATTTTTTGTAGCGTCCGTTACGCCCGATTTGCTGCCGCCAAACACGCCCGCCATACACATTCCATTGCTTTCGCCGTCGCAAATCATCAAATCTTCTGACGATAATTTGCGTTCAATGTCATCCAATGTTTTAAAAATAGTGCCTTCGGGCAGCGTTTTAACCAAAATTGCTTTTCCGCGTATGGCATCAAAATCATAAGCATGTAAAGGTTGACCCAATTCGTGCAAAACAAAATTCGTTACATCCACAATATTATTGATGCTACGAACGCCGATTTTTGCCAAAAATTGTTTTAACCAATCGGGCGACTCTTTCACGGTGATGCCCGCAATGCTCACGCCCGAAAAACGCGGACTTCCGACCGAATGTTCCACCTTTACAGGAATCGTAAGAGACTGATTATCAACCCTAAACGCTGAAACATCGGGCATAAGAACGCCTTTTTTGTACTGATGATGCACTGCCAAACGCGCTGCCAAATCCTTCGCAACGCCTAAATGACAGGTTGCATCGGAGCGATTTGGGGTTAAGCCGATTTCAAAAACCGTATCTTGTTCGATTTTGAACACTTCAATCGCAGGCTTTCCAACAGGCGTATTTTCGTCCAAAACGATGATGCCATTATGATCGGTGCCAATACCGAGTTCATCTTCCGCACAAATCATGCCTTCGGAGACGTGACCGCGAATTTTACCACTTTTTATTTTGACGGTATCCCCGTTAGAAAAATAAAGTGTTGTGCCAATCGTTGCGACAGCGACTTTTTGTCCTGCACGGACATTCGGCGCACCACAAACGATTTGCAATATTTTGTTTTGACCAATCTCTACTTTGGTCAATGACAATTTATCCGCGTCAGGATGTTTTTGGCATTCGACGACCTTGCCGACGACGACTCCTTGCAAATTCCCCTTGATACCGCCAACCGTTTCTGTGCCTTCGACTTCAAGCCCTAAATCGGTCAAAATTTCGGCGATGAATTCAGGCGATTCGTCAATATCAATATACGTTTTTAACTGATTATAAGAAATTTTCATAATTTTAACTGAGGCAAATTCCCTTCAAAGCGCAAATATAGCGTTAAACCGCAAAATCGGTGTTTTTTTTTTGAAAATTTCGTGTGGAATGATGAATGATAAAGGAGGAATGATGAATTTGGGGTGATGGCAAAATAAAGTATGGATTTTTCTGAAAAAAAAGAATTGATAATCAATACTTTACAAATACATTTTAATGATGAATGATAAACGATTTCGGATTTCGGATTTCGGAATGTTATGATAAATATATTCCGAAATCCACAATCCGAAATCATTATTACCAACCTTTGTTATTTTTGTGTTGTTTAGTGGGCATTTACTAAACGTTCATAACGCTTTTAAAAACCACTTTTTGAAATCTTGAAGTTCCAAAAAGTGGTTTTTTATTTGAAAAAGGCTCAAAGATTTGGTTTCTCAAATGATATGTCGTAATTTTGCTATCCAAAACCATTGTTAGGCTAACTAACCCCTAAAATGGAACCATATGGTGCGTTTTAAACGCTTTTTAATCACAATGCAAACAAACCGAGCGAATGCAGTCTATAACTTTCACATGTGAGACCATAACGCCAATGTTTCTGGCTGGCGCAGACGGTACTACGCCCGAATTGCGTGCGCCGAGTATTAAAGGTGCGTTGCGGTTTTGGTGGCGGGCGATGAATGGACATTTGCCTCTGGACGATTTGAGAAAGAATGGTCAACTCGTCCAAAAAGGATTACGAAGCATTGAAGGGGAAATTTTTGGTAATACAGAGCAAAGAGCTTCTTTTATCATTCGGGTGCTGATGTCAGAAAGTACACCATTCCAAATTGGGCAGGAAAAACCTGTGCCACATAAAAATTATCCTAAATCAGCGATTTTAATAAAGCAATCGTTTAAAATTCATTTAGCACTTATTAAAGATAATTTGTTCAAAATCAATCAATTAGAAAATTTATTTGTTTTAACTTGTTTGTTGGGCGGTATTGGTGGGAGAATGCGTCGAGGTTTTGGCAGTGTAACCATTGTGAAAAAAAACGATAAACCTTTTCAAGAATTACCTACGGATATAGGTATGATTTTGAATTACTTAAACTCCATTGCTCCTTATTTTGTTCAAGGTTTGGATCAATCTGGGCAAAAATGTATTTTTTCAAGATTTCCAAGAATGGAGGCTTATCCTTTTATCAAGCAAATTCAATTGGGCAGAAAACAAAGCGATTTAACTCGAAAAATAGCCGATACAACGCATCAATTGCATCAAACAGCGTTTCGAGATTATGAATATACGATGGGGGGAATTCGGAATGGCCGTTGGGCATCCCCTATTTATGTGTCTGCATTGAGAAACAAAGATGGTTATATTTGCCCGATTATCACTACTTTACAAAGTGTACCAAAAAATAATTTGAATAAAATCAATCTAACCTTGCAAGAAACGTTTAAAAATCAGATTTTATAATTTATAAAACCAATCATTATGAGAAATCAAGATTTTAGATTAAAAATAGATAAAATTCAGCTTAAAAACTTTAGAGGTTTAGACGATATTGAAATCGCATTTGACGAACGGTTAACCATACTTATTGGCGATAATGGAAGTGGTAAAACAACGATTTTAGATGCTATCGCGGGTTGTTTGCGCTATTTGGTGCATCAAATTCGGAAATTGCCTTTAGAAGAGCCGTTTTCTAAAAGTGATATTTCTATTGGTATGGATGATTTAGATATAGCTTTGCATTTTAAAGATAGATTAGAACCGTTCACCCTGACAGCAAATTATACTAAAAATAAATCAACCACTGGTTATAATTCGGAAGGTATTGTTGAAGACAGGATTTCAGAGGACGAAACACAGTTTTGGACTTTGGAACGTTACTTAACAGAATTATATGAGCAAGAGGATCGAAATTTGCCTGTAATAGCTTATTACCCTGCTCGATATGCCGCACTAACGAGTGATAAAGCGGTTAGTGACGATATATTATATCGTTTCACAACCTATGAACACGCTTTAGACAAAGAAGTAATGAACTTTAGAACTTTAAAAAAATGGCTTGTTAATCAAAGTAATTTAGAAATATATGGTGAAAATGAAGACGATATTCGCATTGTTCAAACCATTAAAGAAGCATTAGTTGGCAAAAAAGGGATTTTAAACGACGAGGATAATCAACGATTCACTGATTTTCGAGTCAGTTTCAAAGGAACGAATGGGGCAGATGGCAATTTTTTATTTACCAAACAGGATAAAAAAATATATGATTATCAATTGTCATCAGGTGAAAGGATGTTGATGCTTTTAGTGGCGGATTTGGCGCGAAGGGTTGCTTTGGCAAATCCTTTCAGCAAGATGCCTTTGGAGGAAGCAACTGGTATTGTTTTGTTGGATGAGATTGATTTGCATTTGCACCCGCACTGGCAACGCAAGGTTTTATTAAAATTGATGAGGCTTTTTAGCAACATTCAGTTTGTAATAGTGACGCATAGTCCTTTTGTCATTGCCTCGACGCATCCTAAGAATATTCGCATTCTTGTCGAAGATACAGTGAATCATAAAAAAATATGTCTAAACGCGCAACATGAAGCTAAACATACCAAAGGTTTAGAGCCGAATCGGATTTTAAAGGAAATCATGGGTGCGCCGTTGAGGGATTTTGAGACGCAAGAAAAAATGAATCGGCTTAATAATCTGCTCAAAACAGATTATAATAGTCCGCTTGCGAATCAACTTTTAGCAGAATTAACGGATGATTTAGGTAAATCGGATCCTTTTATTATGCGTGTTCAACAGGAAACTTTAATGCTGAGACGTAAAAAAACAATTTAACCATGAGATACATTGATAAAAATACGTCCTGCCTTGATTTTGAGATTTTTCTTAAAAAATTTGGTCAACGATTATACGGAGATTGGGAGAAATTGAAAAAAATTACAGAAAAAAATAAACAAGGTGAACGAATTGCGATAGGTCGTACTGTTTTATTACAACTTTTTCAACATCTTAGAAAGGAACAAAAATGTTTATGTATTTACTGTCAACAAATGATTCCCGAAAAAACGGAATGGAATGCGGACACCTATAAGTATGCTCATATTGAGCATGTTAAAAAGCAGCAATTGCATAAAGAGTTGATTTTTAATCAAAAAAATTTAAGCGTTTCTTGCTATGGGTTTGATAATGAAGTGAATGACAGCGTTAAAACAAAGGAATTCTGTGGACATTTTAAGGATGGGAATTACAATCCGATGCAGTTTAATCCACAATTATTTCTGAATCCACTCGAATTAAATGATATTGAGGCTTATCTTCAATATGAATTTTCGGATGATGATACTGAAATTCACATTGTCCCCAATTCAAATCGTTCAGAAGAAGAACAGCAAAAAGCAGATTTTACGATAAAAATTTTAGGATTGCATCATAAAACGTTGTGTGAGATGCGGCGCAGCCAA